>NZ_JBPQTO010000001.1:0-135401 GCF_051386375.1 Actinoplanes sp. URMC 104
GCGGGCTTGGGCTTCGCGCCACATGGCGAGTTCGGTGCCGGCCTGGATGTGACGGCTGCCGGTGTGCATGCGCTCGGATCGGCCGTCGAGCCAGGCGGCGATCTCGTCGTGGCGGAGCTGGATGCGGTTGTCGGTGGTCATGGTTCCTTCTCGTTGTGCTGGTGGGCCGGGCCCGGGCAGGTGGATCAGTCGTCGGCGTTCGTCGTTTTCATCAGGTCGTCGACGGCGGTGCGCGCTACGGCGATCAGCAGGCTGATCCGTCGGGTTCGCATGTCGGACCGCGCGATGAGGTCGAGGCCGTCGAGGGGGGTGGCCGCTACGACCATCTCGGGCGTGACCCACTTCGGTGTCCGGCGCGGCAGCTCGGCCACCATCCGCGCCAGCCGCTGAGCCTCGCGAGCCTTCATCAGTCGCCGGCTCCCCAGACGCCGCCGCGGCCGTGGGCGTAGGTGCGCTGCTGCAAGAACCGGACGGGGTGATCGAGGACGAGTGTGGAGTGGGCGCGGCCGTCTTCGGGGTGGTGGGTGAGCTCGCGGGTGGCGGCGTTCCAGTGGTGCGAGGTGTGGCGCTGCCCGTCGGCGGCGTCGACCCAGCCGGTCTTGGCGTCGTGCGCCTTGGTGGTGGCGATCGCGTACAGGTCACCTTGGCGGTCGACGCGCTTGCCGGCGGCGGTGGCCTTCTTGACGGCGGCCGGGGTGATCCAGTCGAGGGCGTCGGTGACGGTCTCGATGGTGCCGGGGATGCGGACGGCGAAGTCGCCGTTGTCGTCGCGGCCGCACAAGTAGGAGATCGCGGCGAAGCGGGAGCCGTATGCGCGGCTGTAGTAGCGCCAGCCTTCGACGTGCAGCACGACCAGGCGGTCGCGGCGGTCGGTGATCGCGAGGGGCAGCAGGCGCAGGTCGGATGCTTTGCTGCCGGATTCGATGCCGATTTCGCCGCCGCGGCGCAGCACTTCGTTGGTGTAGCGGCGTGTGAGCACCGCGGGGAGGCGCTCGGCGGCGGGTTTGGCCGGCGCGGGCAGGGACGCTCGGAGCTGGCGGCGGGTGCGGCGCAGGTCGCGGATGGCCTTGATGGTGCGCAGGTTGCGTACGCCGTGCTCTTTGAGCGCGGCGATGAGGGCGGACGGGTCGCGTTCCAGGTAGGGCGGCAGGGTCAGGGTCGTCAAGGGTGGCTCCGGGGCTTGGAGTTGTGCTGACGACTCCACCCTACGACAGTCGTCTACAGTTGTCTACAAATGGATTACTAGGCTGGTCAGATGGACTATCCGCTCTCCAGGCCGCTCACATCCACGTCGAACCCGGCGTACACGGACGGGAACCCGGTCACGACCACAGCGCCGAGCTCGCGCGCCTCGTGCGCCACCTGGGCGAGCATCAGCGGGCCGATCAGCGCGACCGGCCTGGCCGCCGGCGCGGCGCGCAGCGCGGGCGCGGCCGCGGTCCCGACGGCGATCGCGTCGTGCTCGGACAGCGGCAGGGTGCGGATCCCCCGGAACGCGAGGATGAAGTCCCACTGGGCGGGCCGGGCGTTCATCACGGCCTGGGCCTCGGCGATGGCCAGGGTGGGCACGACCAGCGAGATGCCGCCGCTGTCCGCGTCTTCCATCAGCCGCATCAGGGTGCGGTGCCCGTTGAACAGCTCGACCAGGGCGGACGCGTCGAGGACGCGCAGAGCGTGCAGGGTCACGCGGCGCGGCGGCCGACCTGGGCCCGGCGCGCGGCGACCCGGTTGTCACCGGCGGCCAGCCAAGCCTGGTAGGCCTGCTCCTCTTCCTCGGTGAACGGCGTCGGCACCGGCCGGCCGAGGATGCGGGCGAGCCGGGCGGCCGCGGGCTCTCGGGTGCCGCTGCTCATGTCGGTGCCGTCTGCCATGGCGTTCAGGGTACGCACGATGTCCCACCGGCGCGAGCAGCCGGACGGCGCCGCGTCCCTCCCCGGGCAGGCACCTACGGCTCGATCAGCCGCTCGGGCTGCCCGCCTGGTGTGTGCTGCCAGCGGATGCCTGCCGCGTCGGTGTACTTGACGCCGGTCCGGTGTTTGCGGTTGGGGTCCGACCAGGGACTGGGTTGGTCCTTGGCGTACTCGCCTGAGCCGCCGGGCTCGCCGGGCGGCAACTGCGGCTGGATGACCAGGGCAAGTTGCTGGCCGGGCCTGAGAATGGACAGGTCGCCGCCCATGCGGGACCAATGCCTGAGGCTGAGCTGGCTATGGACCCGAGCAGCGGGTCCCGTCCGGATCGTCTCCTCCATGAACGGCTCGATCGCGCGAATCGGCAGCGGCGAGTCGTTGATTAGTTGGATGTCCCCTAGCCATCCCGGCAGGCGTTCATTTGTCGGGTGGCCCTTGGGGTCGTACCTCCACTCCAGCTGGACGGTGACCAAGCGCGCCTGCCTGGCCTCGTCGTCGCGCTTGGCCGCGGCCGCGGCTTCGGCTTCGGCCCTGTCCTTCCGGCGGTCGATGATGAACTGGCCGGAGAGGAATCCAAGCGCGCCGGCCGTGCCGATCGCTTCGACCCAGTCGGGGACGCTGCCGAAATCGGGGGTGAAGGGCATGCCCGGCATGATGCCCGACCGGCGCGAGCCGGTCGGCTACCGGTCGGTCTCGGGTTCCTCGGCCAGTTGGGCGCGGTGGGTGTCGATCCACTCGAGCACGTCGGAGGCGAGCCACGCCTTGCCCATGGCGAGGTAGTCGACGACCGGGTCCGGGAAGCCTTTGCGGCCGATCAGGACGTACGCCCATTGGCGGGAGACGCCGAGCGCCTGCTGGATCTCGGTGACGCCCATCAGCCGCGGCACGGTGCGGTCTGCGCGCGGGTCTGCCATGTGCATGACGCTATGAGCTGCAGTAATGCCTCAAGGTCATTACCAACGTTCGATGACGTGAGGTGATGACGTCAGGTAAAGTGCGGGCCGCGGTTGCGGCGTTCTGCCGGCGCCGCAGCCGCCCTAGTCGTCGAAGCCCCCGACGGTCTGGAGGTCCACCCGTGTCCGACCCGCTGAACGCTGACATCGCGCACCCTGCCCGCCGGTACAACTACTGGTTGGGCGGCAAGGACAACTTCGCCGCCGACCGCGAGTCGGCCGACCAGATCGCCGCGGTGAAGCCGTCGGTGCGTGTCTCCGCGCTGGAGAACCGCAACTTCATGCACCGCGCTGCCCGGCACCTCGCCGGGCTGGGCGTACGGCAGTTCATCGACATCGGCACCGGCCTGCCCGTGGAGCCGAACCTGCACGACGTGGCGCAAGGCGTCGCCGCTGACGCGCGGGTGGTGTACGTCGACAACGACCCGCTGGTGATGACCCACGCCCGCGCGCTGATGGTGGGCACGCCCGAGGGGCGCACCGACTACGCGGAGGCGGACCTGCGCCGGCCGGTCGAGCTGCTGGCCGCCGAGCAGGTGCGCGACACGCTGGCGTGGGATGAGCCGATCGCTTTGATGCTGATCGCGATCCTGCACTTCCTGTCCGACGACGACCATCCGAAGAAGGTGGTGGCCACCCTCGTCGACGCGCTGCCGGCGGGGAGCTGGATCGTCGCGTCGCACGGCACCGCCGAGCTCGAGCACAACCCGGAGATCGCGGCCGACTTCGCCCGCAGGCAAGGGGTGTGGCTGCGCGACCGGGACGCGTTCGCTGCGCTGTTCGACCATCCGCGGGTGCAGCTGGTCGACCCGGGCCTGCCGATGGTGTCGCGCTGGTGGCGGGAGCCGGACGATCCCGTGCCCGCCGATGATCTGGTCTCCGTCCGCGGCCTGGTCGCGAAGGTCAGCTGAGGACGGTTTCACGGGGGACGCGCGGAGGCACTGCGCTGCGCGAGGGTCAGGAAGTGGCGGCTTCCTGGCCCTCGTCGCTTCCCGCAGCCGGTCGGCGCGGGGTCAGGATCGCGGCGACCGCCGCCCGCAGCTCGTCGGCGCCGGCGACCGGGTGCGGGTCGACCAGGGCGCGGGAGCGGCACGCGTCGAGGTCGGGGGCGGCGGCGCGGCCGGTCGCGGTGTCCCACGTCAGCTCGGGGCACGTGCACAGCGGATGCCGGGCGGGCCGGTCGTGGTCGAAACTCATTTTGGGCCGCCACCGGGCGCGGCGGTCACCGCTTGCGGCCTTTCTTCGCGGGCTTGCGGACGGTGAGGCCTTCCCAGGTCGGGGCGTCCGCGGTCAGGTGCACCGCCGTGCCGGCTGGTTCCTCGCGGGTCGTCGTCGGCATGCCGTACGGCGCCGTGAGGCGCTGCTCGACTTGCAGGTCCACGAGGATCTTGTTGGAGCCGGACGCCTTCAACTCGATGGTTCTGGTCTCGGCGCCGCGGCGGATCTCGATGCGGACGTAGTCGGCGCCGTCGGTCTTCTTGCTCACGCGGGCTGCAGCTCCTTGGCGATGATCAGGTCTTCGACGAGCATCAGCTGCGCGGCGAGGAAGATCCGGATCTCGTGCGGCACCCGCAGCCGGTAGAGCACGGTGTTGAGGTGGGCGCACAGGAACGAGTACGCGGCCGGGCTGATGCCGAGCGGCTGGTGTGAGGCGCGCAGGATGCCGGCCGGGTCTTCGTAGTGGACGGGGCCGCCGAGCAGCTGGCCGACGAGCAGCGGCAGGTGCCGCTTGAGGTGCGGCATCGCCTCGATCGGGAAGTACGGCGCGAGCAGCGGGTCGGCCTGCACGCTCGAGTAGAACTGGTCGGTCGCGGCGCGCAGCGCCTCGGGGCCGAGCTGCTGGTACGGGGTGCGCCCGTCGGCGTCGACCGGCGGGGTGGTGATGGAGACGTACGTGCCCGGCTCGGGGCGCGGCTCGGCGTGGTTCGGGTACGTGCGGATGGCCACGGTGGTGCTCCTTCGGTGGGCGGCTTCGGTGGCGCGGGCGGCGGCCCGGGCGGCGCGCCGTTCGGGGCGTGCGGGGTCGAGGAGACGCCAGCTCGCGATGCCGGCGGCGGTGAGCACCCCGGCGATGCCTGCGGTGGTGGCGTTCGGGTGCGCGGCGAGCGCGCTGGTGATGTCGGTGTAGTGCACGGTCTCCCCCATCGACGCCGGTCACCGGTCACCATATCTGGCCGTTCCGACATTGCTACGTCCGTACAGGGACGGGCAGGATGGGACCCGTGTTCGAGGGTGTGGTGCAAGACCTGATCGACGAGCTGGGCCGGCTGCCCGGCGTCGGCCCGAAGTCGGCGCAGCGGATCGCGTTCCACGTGCTGTCCGCCGAGACGGCCGACATCAAGCGGCTCGTGTCGGCGCTGCACAAGGCGGCGACCGAGGTGCAGTTCTGCGAGTCGTGCTTCAACGTCTCCGACGCCAAGCTGTGCCGGCCGTGCCGGGATCCGCGCCGCACCGACGAGGTGCTCTGCGTCGTCGAGGAACCGAAGGACGTGGTCGCGATCGAGCGGACCGGCGAGTTCCGCGGCCGGTACCACGTGCTCGGCGGGGCGATCAACCCGCTGGAAGGCGTCGGCCCCGACCAGCTGAAGGTGCGCGAGCTGCTGGTCCGGCTGCGCGACGCCCAGGTCCAGGAGGTCATCCTGGCGACCGACCCGAACACCGAGGGCGAGGCCACCGCGAGCTACCTGGCGTACCTGATCAAGCCGCTCGGCATCACGGTCAGCCGGATCGCGTCCGGGCTGCCCGTCGGCGGGGACCTCGAGTACGCCGACGAGATCACGCTCGGGCGTGCGTTCGAAGGAAGGCGGACGGTGTGACCGGCACCGAGATCGACGTGTACCCCGTGGGCTGGCTCAAGGAGCTGCAGCTGTTTCGCCGCGCGCTCCACGCAGGACCCGACGCGCGGCGGTGGGCCGCCGGCCGGCTGCGGCGGCAGGCACGCAGCAACCTGCGGCACATCCGGCGCCGCCAGTGGCGCGACCTCAAGAACACCTTCAACGGCTACCTCGCCGAGCCGTACGAGTTCCCGGCCGGCGTCACCTGCTGCGGCACCGGCTGGACGCGGGCCCGCGCCCGCCGCGATCTCGACCGGCTCGTACGCGCGGCAGGAGCCCGACGGTGAAGTGGCTGATGGTCCTCGCCCCGATCGTCGCCACGGCCGCGGCGACGGTGGTCACCGCGGTCCGGGCCGCGTACGCCTCCCGAGTGTGCGCGTGTGGGCGCGACTGCCGCTGATGCACCAGTCTTGATCTCGGACACCGTGTCACGGATCGGAGCATTCGGGGCACGAGTGTGCAACGCCTTGAATTGCCGTACTCACAGGCCGTCACCGATTTCCCATCCGGTACAGCCTCGTCACTAAATACGGCGCGCCGACCCGCCTCTGACGTTGCGTCCGCTTCGTGCGGCGCATAGCGTCTACCCCAACATCAGGTACTTACAAGGGTGTAAGTCATCCACAGGTTGGGGTTTCGGCCTGCGGTTGTCCACAGCCTACATAGACGTTCCGCAGCTGGTCGGCTCCACTGCAGAGTTCTTCGCCGGTACCGGCGTCCTTGACCGGGCGCTCACGGCCGTTGGCTTCGATGTCGTCGAGGTCATCGACCCCGGCATCCGCCGGGGTTAACCCACCGGGGGAGGAACAGCAGTGTCCATGTCCACCACGGACGGGACGGAGGTGCAGTCTGGGCCCAATTCGGCCCAGCAGCGCCACCGGACCTCCGACCAGAACCGCCCGGAGAAGCCGCCTCGCAAGGGCGGCCGGCACCGGGCACCCGGACGGCAGCGGTTCACCCCGCCGTCGCCCACCGACCTCCTCAAGATCGCGTACTGGTTCGACCGGGGCGCGGAGGAGTTCGGGAAGCACGAAGCCTCCATCAGGGCGTGGTTTCACACCCATGTGGAGGCCGCGTGGCAGATCGTCGACGCCCTCGTCCGGCAGATGAGCTGAGCGTCGCGGTCTGGGTAACTCGGACGAGCCTTCACGCTGGCAGGCGTGGGGGCTCGTTCGATTTTCTTGTCACGGCACGCTCGGCGATATCTGAGGCTCCCGTCCCTCCGGGTACCGATATTCCTGCACGCGCCTGCACCGGAGTTAACTCCGTACAAGTCAACTCGTCAACCGGAGATGGACAACAAGTTCCAGCCCATCGTTCATTTCACCTGCTGAAACGCTGTTCGCGCATCTTCGCGCCGCTTCGCGCACCCGCGTGTCGCTCACGATGTCGGAACCCAGGGCGCCGGTGCGGCTTGGAGACGGGCAGGGCGTGCGCTACCCGTCCCCGAGCACAACGCCTTGCGGGCTGGTCAGTCGTCCTCGCGGGCGTGGCGCGCCACGTACGTCTTCTGAACGGCGGCGCGTTCGAGGGCCTCGTCAAGGAGCAGGTACTTCTTGATGTTCACGGTCGAGCGGACGCCGACTTCGCGGCGAGGGTTGATGTCGGTAGCGAGATGGGTTTCGGCCATGCGCGGGAGTGTAGATCGATCAAGCCGTGCTGTCGTACCCGTCCGGCACACTGGCCGGCATGCCCTCGATCGACGCGTCCACTGTGGCGGGCGTCAGCGTCGAGCTGACCTGGGAGTGCTGCTGGATCGGCCTGCCGAAGGTGGCGCTGCAACGGCACCACCTCGACCCGGAGACGTTCCGGGAGATGGTCGTGGCGCAGGGCGGCGCGTGCGCGATCTGCGGGTACGTCGCCGCGGACCGGCCGCTGCTGATCGACCACGACCATGCCTGCTGCCCCGGTAAGCACTCCTGCGGGCGGTGCGTGCGGTCGCTGCTGTGCGCCGGCTGCAACGGCTTCCTCGGCGTGCTCGAGGTGACCGGCGAGCTGGGGTCGACGCGGCTGCAGGCGATGCGGGCGTACCTCGCCCGGTGGGGCGTCGACCCGTTCGAGGCGGAGCAGTTCCGGCGCGCCGGTGAGCGGCACCGCGCGCGCCACGCCAAGCAGGGCATCGACTGCCGCTGCTACCACTGCACCGGCGACATGACGCAGCCGTCCGGGTGGATCGCTGAGGCGCTCGCGGCGGGCCGGCCGGTGTGGGATGAGGTCGAGCGGCGCAACGAGGAGGCGCTGCAGCGGATCCGGGACGCCGGGCTGAGCGTCGACGGGCTGTGACGGCGCCGCGCTGACCGAAAGTACGATTTCGGCCATGTCGGTCATCGGCAGCTCTTGACGAAGATCCTTAACTCACCCCATCCTCTCTATGTTGCTTGCACCATGACCAAGATCGGCGGTCCCGCTCGGCGGTGGCCGCCGTTCGCCGTTTCCGGGGGTGGTGCATGGCGTCCGAACGAACCCGCCCGGCGTGGAGCAACTCCAACCGCAAAGGCCGACTGCCCCAGAACTGGAACGAGCTGCGTGCACTAGGGCACCAGCTGAACCCAGAGCACATCTGCCACGTCTGCGGTAAGCCGGGCGGGTCCGACTTCGATCACAAGACCGCCGGGGACGACTCGTGCCAGCAGCCCCAGGTCCACGTGCAGCCGTGCACCTGCAACCTGGACTGGTGCCACAACCGCACCGATTTCCTCGCCGGCCGGTCGGACAAGAACTGCCACGGCGAGAAGTCGGCCGGTGAAGGCGCGCGGGCCCTGGCCGCGAAGCTCAAGTCGCAGCGGCGCCCACCGGAGCAGCACCCGGCGTTCGCGGACTGACCGGTGGCCGAGATCCACGTGACCCCGAAAGACGACCTGATCACGCACGAGGACAGCGGTTTCTGCGTGTGCGGGCCGCGCCTGGACCTGATCCGGCATCCGTCCGGCGCGACGAAGTGGGCGTACATCCACCCGTCGCTGGACAACCGCGAAAACCAGCAGGGAGGCCGGACGTGATGCACGACTGCCACAACTGCTTCCCGTGCAGGCTCGACCGCCTCGAGGCTGCCCAGCACCGAACGGAGACGCTCGTGGCATCCACCCTGGAGCAGGTCAAGCAGCTCGGCGCGGGCATCAGCCAGCTCACCGAGATCGTGGTCGACCTGGCCGCCGAGTTCAAGGCGTTCAAGGCGGCCGTCACCGTCGACCAGGAGTCCCCCAGCCCGGAGATGCAGACCGCCCTCGACGAGGCGAACGTCGCGCTCGCGGCGGCCAAGGCCCGGCTGCAGGAGCTGGACGTGGAGATCGGCGACGCGGACAGCGCGGACGGCGAACCGGCCGCCGCGCCCGGCCCGCTGGACTCGCCGACGTCGGAGTTCCCGATCTTCGACGAGCTCGGCGGCGGCGAGGTCGGTGTGGACGTGCCCGAGGGCGTGACGGTCGAGCCGGCCGACGCCCTGGACGACCCGGACGCCGGGACGCAGGTGGCTGTCGAGCCGGTCGACTGGTTCAGCAACCGCCCCGCCTGAGACTGCCCTCTGCCGGCCCGGCCTGGGCTGCGCTACGAACTCGCGCGGCCTTCCGGGCGCGCGTGCCCAGCCGCGGCCGTTCAGGCGTGGCTGGCGACTCCTCGTCGAAAGGACGCCTCGCATGGCGATGACCCTCACCACCGACGACATCAACGCGATCGTGAACGCCATCTTCGCGAAGCAGATCCCGGTCGGCAGCAGCAGCACCACGTTCCAGGGCTGCCAGTCGGTGTTCATGGCGCGTACCGACGCGATCACGAACACCCAGATGCCGGCGCAGGGAACGCAGCTGAACAACCTGGCCACCGCGGTCAGCGGCGTCAACACCGCGGTGGGCGCCGTCAACACTGCGGTCGGCGCGGTCAACACCAAGGTGACGACGCTGCAGAACACGGTCGACACCAACGGCACCGCTCGGCTGGACGCTCTGCAGTCGAGCGTCGACCTGCTGACCGCGGACCCCGCCTCGGGCGACTCGGTGATCGTCGACGCGACGCGCTACGCGATCGCGAACCCGTGACCGGTGCGGGGGCGTGCCCGGTTCGGGTGTGCCCCCGCCTGCACGTCCCCCAGGCCGTGAGGCCTTCCGCTTCCCGAGGAGATACAGGCATGCCTTCGTTCGGTGACGGCACCGGCCCGAAGAAGAAGCACAAGCCCGCCGACGGCGACGACCTGGACGGCTTCGAGGTGCTCGGCGGTTCGGTGGTGTTGCAGCTGGCCGTCGACCCGTCCCGCCTCGAGGCCGTCTACGAGCAGGTCCGCGCGGCGACCCGGCAGGGTGTGCTCGACGGGTACGCCGAGGCGATCGCGCTCATCAACGCCCCCGGCGACGGCGACGAGCCCGTCGACGAGCACGGCGCGCTCGTCGAGCCCCCGCCGGCGGCGCCCGAACAGCTGTGACCACGGTCGTCGGTCTGGCCGGGCTGACCGGGCTGTGGATGGCCGCCGACACGATGACCCACGTGTACGAGCGGCCGGTGTCTGGCGCGTCGAAGATCGTCCGGCTGCCGATGGCCGGTGGGCAGCATCTGCTGCTCGGCTTCGACGGCAGCCCCGGCATGCCGGCCATCGCGCTGCGGCTGTGGACCGACGAGCTGAAAGGCGACGTCGAGCTGCCGCCCAGCGTGGACCTGCTGCCGGCGTTCACGGCGCTGATCGCGTCGGCGCTGACCGAGGCGTTCCGCGAGGCCGGCATGACCGACATGGAGATGCGGCTCGACGGCACGATGCTGCTGGGTGTGCCCGGCGGTGAGGGCTTGGAGCCGACGCTGTGGACGATCACGCACCACACGGCGATCCGGCACCTGGACGGCCGCGGCGCCGTCGGTTCCGGTGAAGGCCCGGCGGTGGGCGCGCTGGATGCGCTGCTGACGCTCGGGGTGAAGCCGGGCGACGCGGTGCGGCAGGCCTGCGAGATCGGGGTGTCGCGGGACCGCTCGTCCGGTCTGCCGGTGCTGGTGGAGACGTTGACGACCGTTCCCGACACCAACGTATGATCGTCGGTACGTTGGTCCGGGCGGACCAGCCCGGCCGCGTCCGATACGTGGCCGGGCCGCGACGAGTCATTCGCCTTCAGTGCCGCTTCTGCTCGTGTCTGCTTCACCGCCCGGCCGCCCGGACCCAACGCCTCCCCCGCTGGTGACCACGCCCAGCGCGAACTGATCGATCCAGATGTCCCAGCGCGCCGGGTTGGGCGCGCACGGCCGCGGAGCCCGGAATGGGCCGCGGCCGTTTTGTTGCCCGCGAATCCCGGAATGGGAGTGATCACGATGCCCGGACCCGCACCGAAGGAGATAAAGCACGGCCACACGCCTAACGCGCTCTCCTGGACTGAGGTGCCCGACAAGCCGTTCGAGGACGGACCTGAGCTGCCGCCGTTGGGCCGCAACAAGAAGTGGCACCCGCTCGTGCAGCGCTGGTGGGCGATCGTCAAGGCGATGCCGCACTGCGTGCTGTGGCGCGACGAGGACTGGCAGAAGGCGCTCGAGCTGGCCTACGACAAGGACCTGTACTGGAAGAACGGCGAGGACCGTACGACCAGCCAGGCCACCGAGATCCGCCGCAAGGAGGACCAGCTCGGTATCGGCCTGGAGGCGCGGACCAAGCTGCGCATCAAGTACGTGGTGCCGCCCGAGGTCGAGGAGCAGCAGGCGCGCGACAACGCCGCCCAGGCGCTCGCGAAGCAGGCGGCCGGCGGGACCGGCAACGTGCTGTCGATCGCTGACCGCCGGAACGCCGCCAAGAAGCCCGCGTAGGCGTGCGGGGCCAGGATGCCGCACCAGAAGATCCTGTCGCCCGACTACGACCCCGAACGCAGCCTTGGGTGGCTCGCGACTGCCTGGATTGAACACAACGTGCGCCACGGGCCAGGAGACGTCGCTGGCCAGCCGGTGCACCACGGGCAGGAGTACACCGAGTTCATCGTCGCCTGCTACGCGATCGGTGACGACCCCACGAACAACCACCTGCTGCACGACACCGCCTTCCTCAGCCGGCCGAAGGGCTGCGACAAGAGCGGCATCGCTGGCAGGCTGTGCCTGTTCGAGGCGTTCGGGCCGAGCCGGTTCACGGGCGAGTACGCCAAGGGCGGCGAAATCTACCGCGATCCGTACGGGTCGTTCGTCTACGAATATCAGCCGGGTGAGCCGATGGGCCGCCCGGTGCAGTCGCCGTTCATCCGCATTCTCGCGACCGAGGAGAATCAGACCGGGAACACGTTCCGGACGGTTCTCTACAACCTGACCAACGACGAATGCCCGCTATATTACTGGCCCGGTCACGACGCCAGTAAGGAGAAGGTTTTCCTCAAGGCCAATGGTGGCGGCGAGATTCGCACGAGCACGGCCAGCGCCGCCTCGAAAGATGGCGGCCTTGAGACGTTTGTCGTGGCAGACGAAACGCACCTCTACGATGTGCCCGAACTTCGGGACATGAAAGAGACCGTGGCGCAGAACCTGGAAAAGCGCAAGAAAGGCGCTGGAACCTGGCTTCTGGAAACCACGACAATGTTCGCGCCCGGCGATGAATCGGCGGCGGAAGCGACCTTCAAAGAGGCCGAAGCGATTCTGGAAGGCCGTAAGCGGCGAGGCGCAGCCCGCCTGTATTACGACCATCGATGGGGGCAGGTGGAAAACCTCGCCAACGAGGCGGAATTGCGGCAGGCGATCATCGAGGCGTACGGCGACGCGCTGGAATGGATCAGCCTTGAAGGCCTGATCAACAAGGCGTACGACACCCGCACGACCCCGGCACGGTTCCGCCGCTACTTCCTCAACGCCCAGACCAGCTCGAAGGACAGCTGGATCAAGCTCGAGGAGTGGGAGGCGTGTAAGCGACCCGACCGCGAGCTCAAGGACGGCGACCTGGTCGCGCTTGGACTGGACGGGTCGATCACCGACGATGCCACCTGCCTGTCGGCGGCGTCGATCGAGACCGGCCACGTCGAGCTGCTCGGCTGCTGGGAACGACCGCCCGGCGCCGCCGGCGAGGACTGGATCGTCCCGCGCGAGGAGGTCGACGCGGCCGTCGCTCAGGCCTTCAAGCGGTTCCAGGTCGCGGCCTTCTTCTGCGACCCCCCGCACTGGCAGGACTCGATCGCGGCGTGGGAGGCCGAGTACGGCGAGCGGCTGAAGGTGAAGGCCAGCCAGAAGCACCCGCTGCACTGGTGGACGAACCGGCCGACGCAGATGGTCGAGGCGCTCGCGGCGTTCCGTGAGGCGGTATGGGAGAAGCGGCTCTCGTTCACCCCGCCCGAGGACCGGACCGGCCGCGTCGCCGAGCTGGCCGCCACGCTGCGCAGGCACATCAGCAACTGCCGGGAACGGCCGAGCCGCGCCGGCCTGCAGATCGGCAAGGAACACAAGGGCAGCGACAAGAAGATCGACGGGGCGATGAGCACCGTGCTCGCGTGGACCGCGCGGATGGCGTGTGTCTCCGCCGGCGTCAAGCCGGAAGGCCCGAAGCAGGTGTACGTCGCCCGCCGCATCCGATAGCCCCCGCACACAGCCGGACGACCCCCGTACGACTCCCTGGGAGGGGAAACCACATGGGTAACCTGTTGCGCCGCGGGCGGCTGGCGCTGCTCGCCTCGATCGGCGTCGGCGCGCTCGCGCTGGCGGCCGGCTGCACGGGCGGCGCCGACACGCCGGTGGACACGCCGCAGGTCTCGGCCAGCGTGGTGCCGCCGCAGTCGCTACTCAAGCCGCCGTCGACGCTGCCGTGGGGTGCGGCCCCGCCCGCCGGCGCGGAGCCCGGCCCGAACGCGGGCGAGATGCCGGTCGGGGTCGTCGCTCCGAAGGGGATGGCGCCCCGCGAAGGATCGGCGAAGCGGGCGGCGGCCGCGAACGTGACCGCTGCCGACTCGGACGTCTACTACTACTACGGCAACGGCTGGGAGACGCAGGCCTCCCCCGCCGACGGGCTGTGGGCGGACGTGGACATCGCCGCGCCGGCCTACGACATGGTGGGCGACTACCACACGCTGGTCGAACTGGCCGCGATCAATTACAACAGCACCAACGGCCGCAACATCGTCGAGGTCGGCTGGGCGCGGAACAAGCCCGTGTTCGGTGACGACCAGGTGCACCTGTTCGTGTTCCAGTGGGCCAACGACAACGGCGGCTGCTACAACGGCTGCGGGTTCGTCACCTTCGGGCAGGGCGGCGCCGTGCCCGGCATGGTCCTGCCGACCGGGGTGAGTAAGAAGTTCGGGCTGCAGCACTCGGGCAACGCCTGGTGGGTCATCTACGACGGCAAGTACGTCGGCTACTTCCCGGACAGCGTGTGGACGTCGCAGAACGAGACGTTCACCAAGGGCACCGACCTGCGGGTGTTCGGTGAGGTCGCCTCGACCAACGCCACCGCGCCTTGCTCGGACATGGGCAACGGGCTTCCCGGCTCGAACCCGGCCGCGCTGCGGGTCCGCAACGTGACCTACTACAACGGCGGCAAGCCGAACATGATCGGGGCTGTGAGGCCGGTGGCCGCGCAGACCGCCGGCATCTACAACGTGACCATGCAGTCGACGCGGTCGTTCCGCCTCGGCGGTCCGGGCGGCTGTTGACGTAGCCCCCGGTTGGGAGGCGCGGGGCCCGCTCCCACGGCGTCGCTGACGCCCGGGCCCCACGCCTCGCCCTTACTGCCTCGGGTTGCAGCGGCCCGGGTTCGGGGCGTTCGGAGGGGTGTCGAGAAACCCTCCGGATCCGAATCGTACGGAGGCTGTTTCCGCAGGTCAAACACTGTATAACGACGCTCTCGTTATACCCGCGCGACTAGACCCGGGCGGCGCCCGGTCGCTAATCGCGGGTACGGGTTGGGCCTTCGCAGCTCATGCCGCGCCGGCCCACCACACCAGGGTGCTCTTGCCGTTGCCGCGTGCGGCGTGCATCACAGCGTCCACCGCCCAGGTGCAGGTGTGCGGACGGCCGTCACAGCGCGCCGCGGCGTCGACCACGTCGGTCCAGGTGCGGCGCTGCCAGATGTGGCGCTCGGTCCAGCCGTACGCGTCGACGCTGCGCGTTCGGACCGTCGGCATCGGCCACGGCTCGCGGGGTGGCTGCCCGGCCAGCAAGGCGTACCCGCCGCTGAGGCGCTGCTGATCGACCGTCACCCAGCTCCGTCCAGTCATGGCCGCAACCGTACTGACGTACCTACGTACCGATCGAGAGGGGGCGACCGTGATCGAGACTGAGGTGGCCTACTCCCCCGGCTGGTACTTCAAGCAGCTGTTCAACCGGCTCGCGGAGAAGGAACGCCGGGACCGGCTGCAGCTGCTCGACAACCACCGCCGCGGCAAGGCACCGCTGCCGCGCGGCGCCGAGAACGCGCGGGAGGCGTTCGAGGCGTTCTGCCGCATGGCCCGCTCCAACTTCGCTGAGCTGATCACGGCGGCGCTCGCCGAGCGGATGCGGCCCGTCGGGTTCCGCACCGCGTCCGACTCCGACGTGACCGGTGACCCGGAGATCGGTTCGCTCTACAAGCGGGCCGGGCTCGCGGTGATCGCCGGGGACGTGCACCACGCGATGCTGGCGCTGTCCGAGTCGTACGTGATCGTCGGGGAGTTCGACGACGAGATCGACGCCGCGGTGGTCACCAACGAAGACCCGAAGCTGATGATCGGCTGGCCGGACCCGGTACGGCCGCGCCGGCTCAAGGCGGCGTTGAAGGTCAAGCACGACGAGGCCGACAACGTCGACCGGGCCTACCTGTATCTGGACGGCTCGGTCTACGGCAAGGGCAAGCCCGCGGCCGTGCTGGTCGCCAACCGCAAGGCGTCCGGCTCGCTCGGCCCAATCCACGGCTTCAACGCGAAGTCGTGGTCATGGGACGAGCAACGCTCCGGGGTGCTCGCGCACGACCGGATCCCGGTGGTGCGGTTCGCCAACAAGGACGAACTCGGGGAGTACGAACCCCACCTGGACCTGATCGACCGCATCAACCACCAGCTGCTGCAGCGCATGACCGTCGCGGTGATGCAGGCGTTCAAGCAGCGCGCCGTCAAGGGCCTGCCGCAGTTCTACCCCAGCGACTTCCCCGACCCGGCGCTGGCCGGGAAGCTGATCGACTACGCCGGGGTGTTCGCGTCCGACCCCGCCGCGATCTGGCAGCTGCCCGAGACCGCGGAGATGTGGGAGTCCGGCGCCGTCGACCTTCGGCCCCTGGTCGACGCCGTGTCGGCCGACGTGCAGCACCTCGCCAGCGTGACGCGTACGCCGCTGCACCTGATGATGCCGGCGGGCGATAACCAGTCCGCGGAGGGCGCGAACCTGCAGAGAGAGGGTCTGACCTTCAAGGCCCGCGACCGGATCGACCGCACCAGCGACCGGTGGACGCAGGTGCTCGGGCTGATGCTGCTGCAGGCCGACCCGAACACCGACCGCAAGGCCCTGGCCCGGATGGAGACGATCTGGGCGTCGCCGGAGCTGCTGTCGCTCGCCGAGCGGGCCGACGCCGCGGCGAAGGCGAAAGACGACATCCCCGTCCGGTCCCGGCTGACGCACCTGTGGCAGTTCCCGCCGGACGTGGTCGACCAGATGATGACCGAACGCGCCGACGAAATGCTGCTCGCACAGCAGATGGCGTTCGCGTCGGCCGCCGCCGCGCAGGCCTCCACCGCCGCGGCCGCGCTGCCCGGCACACCACAGGTGCCGCAGATCGGCGCGGCCGGCGCGATCGGGCCGCCCGTGCCGGACCCGCTCGCACCGCCCACCACCACGACCGGGACGGGGGTGGCGGGGTGACGGTCGTCTACATCTCGATCGGCAACAGCGACGACAAGCTGTCCCAGCGGGACTGGTCCGCGTTCGTCACCGCGGTCGGCGTCGCGGTCGCGCGCGTGTCCGCGCTGCCCGGCGCGGTCGTGCACGGGGCGTGGCTGTCGCACCCGGACCGGCCGTGGCAGAACGCCTGCTGGTGTTTGCAACTGCCAACAGCCGACGCGCACGTCGAGCTGCTACGGCACCGCCTGGCGCAGCTGGCCAAGAAGTTCCGGCAGGACTCGATCGCGTGGGCGCCGGTCACCGAGACCGAGTTCATCCGGCCGCTCGGGGGCACGCCGTGACCTACTTCCCCATCCCGCGCGACGTGCCCCGGCGCACGCAGGAACGGCTCGCGGAGACCGAACCGCAGGCGATCGAGCGGCTGATCGCTGACGAGACCGGCGGGGAGCTGCTCACCCCGGTCGTCGACGTCGTCTACGTCGACAGCCCGCAGCAGGACAACCGCATCGTGGAGTGGAAGCCGTGAGCGCCGACATCCTCGGCCCGGGCGATGTGCTCGTCATGGCCGTGCCGGGCGGCTGGCGCAAGAAGCTGGTCCGGTTCTTCATCAACTTGCAGGCCCGGCTGACCGGCTCCACGGCGCCGCAGGACCACGTCGCGGTTCTGTCGCACCAGGACGACGCCGGGAACTGGTGGGCGATCGAGGGCAAGCCCTCCAGCGTCGGCTTCGTGCTGGCGGACAAGTACCTGCGCACGCCGCTGCTGGTCACCAACGCCGCCCAGCCGAAGACCGACGAGCAGCGTGAGCTGATCGTCCGCGTCGCCACCGAGCTGCTCGGCACCCCGTACGACTGGACGGCGATCGCGACGCTCGGCGTCCGCGCTGCCCGGGTCAACGAGCTGTGGGACCGCACCCTCGCGAAGGACTGGGGCGAGGACGAGATGCCGGTGCACGTCATCTGCTCGTCGCTGGCCGACCTCGCCTACGAGAAGGCCGGGCTGCCCTCCCCGGGCGGCACGGTCGGCACCCGGTTCACCCGGCCGGCCGACTGGACCCGCTTCTGCCAGGAGCGGGAGTGGGAGGCGGCCGCTTGACCGGCCCGGCTGACACCGAGCAGGCGCTGTTCCTCACCGAAGCCTGCGACTTCCGGCTCGACCACTGCGGCCGGCCGATGCGCGTGAAGCGCTCGAGCACGTCCTGGACCGGCAGTTGGCCGACCGGCACGCAGAACCTCACCAACAGCTTCGAGTGCGACCGCTGCGGCGCCCGCCTCGACCTGGCCCTCGTCGAGCCGGACGGCAGACCCGTCGACGAGCCGCCCACCCCCGCCTGATCCGCCGCACCACGTCCCCGGATCAGGTCTCCCTCCCCCAGCAGAAGGAAGACCATGCTCAAGCGTGTCCTGGCGTTCTTCGCGACCGCCCTGCTCAGCGTCGGCGTCCTGTCGGTCGCGTCGCCGGCGCAGGCCGCCATCAACGGCTGCCCCCAGTCCGGCGGCTACATCTGTCTCTACGACTGGATCAACTACGGCGGCGGGCGCTGGCAGATTTCTGCGCAGAACGCGTGGGACGCCCCGTCCAGCTGCATCAACCTGACGCAGTCGAGCTTCACCACGGGTCAGCCCGTGTACGACCAGGCCGCCAGCTTGCAGATCACCGCGGCCACGAACAGCGACTTCATCGACCGGCGCTGGCTGATCTACGACTGGATCAACTGCAACGACAACGGCCCGCGCAAGCAGTTCTACGTCGACGGGACGGCAGGCACCTCGAACCTCAGCTACATCTCGAAGCCGCAGGGCCCGGCCGGTGACCAGAACTGGTACGAGTCGATCGCCAGCATCAGCATGTGCGAGATCAGCCTGACCTGCCCCCCGTGGATCGTCTAGGCACACCCGGCTACGAGGTGCCGGGCTCGCTCGACTAGGTCGGGCCCGGCACCGATCCGACGCACCGCTTCCCCCGAAGACCCCTGCACCACCTGGAGGTAGCTGGTGACCGCTCTGGCGTACACCGTGTTCGTCGGGACCACGAAGTACCCGGCCGGCACGGACCACACCGACATGCCGGCCGAGGCGGTCGCGGCGATCCGCAACGGCGAGGCGTGGGTCGGTGGGGTCGCCCCGCCGTACGACGCGCCGCCGCCCACTAGGCAGCCCAAGCCGATCCTCTCGATGTACGAGCTGACCAGCGGGCCGCGGCTGCTGACCGCGCTCGGGTTCAGCCTCGACGACCTTCCCGGTGGGGAGGACCCGGGCGGGCCGGCCAGCTTCATCGACTGGGCGAACATCCTCAACAAGCCGGCCGTGTTCCCGGCGGCGCCGCCCGCGTGGGTGAACGTCACCGGCAAGCCGAGCACCTTCCCGCCGTCCGGGCACAGCCACGCCACCTCCGAGGTGACCGGCCTGGACAACGCGCTCGCGGGCAAGGCGGCCGCCGGTCACACGCACACCACGTCGCAGGTCTCCGGTCTGGACTTCGCGCTGTCGGGCAAGGCCGACACCGAAGCGCTGGCGGGCAAGGCGAACGTCAGCCACACGCACGCGACCGGTGACGTGACCGGTCTGGACACGGCGCTGGCCGGGAAGGCGTCAACCAGCCACACGCACACCGCTGGTCAGGTGTCCGGCCTCGCGCCGGTCGCGACCTCGGGCGCGTTCGGCGACCTGGTCGAAGTGCCGGCCGTGTTCCCGCACGCGCCGATCACCTGGGACGAGATCGAAGGCAAGCCGACCACGTTCCCTGGCGGCGGCGAGGGCGGCGGCGGGACCGGCGGGTCCGTCTCGTGGGGTGACGTCACCGGCAAGCCGTCGACGTTCCCGCCGTCCGCGCACCAGCACCCGACCACCGACATCACCGGCCTGTCGTCGGCGCTGGCCGCGAAGGCTGACGCGTCCGCGCTGGCCGCGAAGGCTGACGCATCCGCGCTGGCGGGCAAGGCCGACGCCGTGCACAGCCACACCACGGCCGACGTGTCCGGCCTCGACACGGCGCTGGCCGGGAAGTCCGACAGCGGGCACACGCACACCGCCGGGCAGGTGTCCGGGCTCGCCACGGTCGCGAAGACCGGCGCGTACGCCGACCTGACCGGACTGCCGACCATCCCGCCGGCGGCGCCGGTGCAGTCGGTCGCGGGGAAGACCGGTGCGGTCACCCTGGCCAAGGGTGATGTCGGGCTGTCCGCCGTCGACAACACCGCCGACGCGGACAAGCCGATCAGCACAGCGACCGCGTCCGCGCTCGCGGGCAAGGCCGCCACCTCGCACCAGCACGCGGCCGGGGACATCACGTCGGGCACCCTGCCGACCGGGCGGGGCGGCACCGGAATGAACTCGTTCACGGCGGGCGGCTACGTGCGGGCGGCGTCGAGCTCGGCGCTCGAGCAGCGCACCGCGGCGCAGGTGCTCTCCGACATCGGCGCGGCCGCCGCGGCGCACTCGCACGCCACCAGCGACGTGTCCGGGCTCGACACGGCGCTGGCTGGGAAGGCGGCGGCCAGCCACGCGCACGCGACCAGCGACGTGACCGGCCTGGACACGGCGCTGGCGGGCAAGGCGAGCACCACGCACACGCACTCCGCCGGGGACATCGCGTCCGGGACGCTCGGGGTGGCCCGGGGCGGCACTGGCCTGTCCAGTCTCACGGCCGGCGGCTACGTGCGGGCGGCGTCCAGCTCGGCGCTCGAGCAGCGCACCGCGGCGCAGGTGCTCTCCGACATCGGCGCGGCCGCCGCGACGCACTCGCACGCCACCAGCGACGTGTCCGGGCTCGACACCGCGCTCGCGGGCAAGGCGAGCACCTCGCACACGCACACTGCGGGGCAGGTGACCGGGCTCGCGACGGTGGCGACGTCCGGCTCGTACAACGACCTGACCGACAAGCCCACCGGCGGTGGCGGGTCGTCGGCCTGGTCGTCGATCACCGGACGGCCGGACTACCTCGCCGACCGGGCCAACGCGCTGCGGACGTGGCGGGCGGCGCTGGCCGACCGGCACTACAACCCGGCGAAGATCGCGGTGATCGCCGACAGCCTGTCCGAGGGTGTCGGCGCCGGGGCGTACGGCCGTGGGTGGGTGCCGATGCTGCTCGGGCAGCTGCGCATGCGGTACCCGGTCACCGGCGTGACCGGCGGCCCCGGGTTCGTGTGCTCGTGGGACAACCCGGGCGTCGGCGCCCCGCCCGCCTACTCGTATCCGGTGGTCGTCTCCCCGAACAACTTCACGTTCCTCGAGAACGCCGGCTTCGCCATGAAGTCGTGGAACATGCAGGCCACGAACGAGACGATGACGTACACGTTCACCGGCACCAGCATCCACGTCTGGTACCTGCTGCAGAGCGGCGGCGGCTCGTTCTCGATCACCCTCGACGGCACGGTCGTCGCGTCCAGCGTGTCGACCGCAGGCACCGCAGCGCGCGGTATCTGGACGTCGGCGGCGCTGACTCCGGGCACGCACACCATCGTCCTGACCCGGCTGTCCGGGTCGTGCCGGATCAACGGGTTCCGCGTGCACGACGGCGACGAGGCCAGGGGCATCCAGATGTTCAACGGGTCGCAGAGCTCGCGGCAGGCGGCGGAGTTCGTCGCGCAAGCCTCGACCGGCGGCGGCTGGGCGGACTGGATCAACACGATCCAGCCGCACCTGTGCATCATCGAGCTCGGGCTGAACGACTGGGGCAACGGCGCGACGCAGTCCGTCCTCAAGGCGAATCTCAAGAGCATCATCTCGACGGTGAGGGCGCGGACGTCGACCAACCCGTCGTTCGTGATCTACGCGTCGCCGCAGGTCAACTCGGGCCCGTACACGATGACGTACGCGCAGCTGCACCAGGTGTGGGAAGAGGTCGCGGCGGAAGACACAGGCGTGTGCCTGCTGGACATCGCCGCCCGGTTCCGGTCCCCGGAGGTCGATCCCTCCGAGGGCTACTACTACCGCCTCGGCAACACCGCGACGCTCGACATCCACCCGAACGACAAGGGCCACAGCGCGATCGCGGACGCGGCCGCGTCGTTCCTGGCACCGCAGTAAGGAGGCTCCAGGTGGCTGTGCTTCGTCTTCCGCCGCACGCCGATGGCGGCGCCGTGCTCGACACCGCCCGGGTTGGGCCGACGATCATCGTGCTCGGACCGTCCGACCCCGTACCCGCGGGCACGGCGGCCGGCACGGTGATCATCCGCCGGGCTAGCTGATGGCGAACCTGTTCGGCAGCGAGGTGCCGGCGTCGCCGAACCTCGCCGACGGCACCGGCTACACGCTCGGCACCCGGTTCTCCGCCACGGCGGCGGGGCAGGTCGTCGCGGCGCGCTGGTACATCCCGACCACGGCGAACACCGGCAACCTGCGGTTCGTGCTCTACAACGCGACCGGGTCGTCGATCCTGGCCGACCGCACCGTGGCGGCGCCGACGACCGGGCTCGGGTCGTGGCAGGAGTTTGCGTTCACCACTCCGGTCACGGTGACGGTGGGCGCGCAGTACACGATCGCGGTGCTCACCCCGAACCGGTACGTGTGGACGCAGAACTACACCTGGCCGAAGACGTCGGGGCCGCTGACGACCCCGAACCCGGGCGGGTACGTCTCCTACTCGTCGACGCTGGCCTACCCGAACGACACGTTCTCCAACGTCAACTTCTTCGTCGACGTGAACTTCCAACCGGCGGCCGCGGCCGCGCCCACGGTCAGCGTGTGGAACGGCAGCGCGGAGATCCCCGCGTCGGTCAGCGTGTGGAACGGCAGCACGGCGGTGGCGACCACGCTGTCACTCGCGACGTAAGCCGGGGGGGGTGAGCGATGACGCAGCCCGCCCTCGCCCCGCAGCCGCAGCAGCTCGCGCAGCTCACCCCGGCGCAGATGGCGGCGCTGCTGGCCCTGGTGCAATCGCAGGCGGCGCTGCGGCGCCAGCTCACCCAGACCGCGGTGGCGGCGGTGCTGCTGCCGTTCCGTGCGTTGTCGGCGGCGGACTGGTGGGACGCCGACAAGGTGTCCGGCGCGATCCGGCAGGCCCTGGCCATCATCCAGCCGGCGCAGCGCAACGCCGTCGCGATCGCCGACGCGTACATCGCCCGGGCCACGTCGATCATGACCGGGCGCACGGTCCGGCCGGCCGGGTCGATCGAGGTCACCCGGATCCGGCGGGTCATCCCGGCGCCCATCCTCGAGCAGCTCGCCGAGATGCCGGGCCGGTTGCCCGTCGACGAGCCGGGTGTGACCGCGCCGGGTCGTCGCCGCGCGGCGCGGCCTGGGCGCAGCCCGGCGTGGATCGAGCTGGGCGACACCTGGAACGGTCCGGCCGACACGGTCGACGACGAGTTCTGGGCGATGGTCGACGAGTCGCTCAAAGAGTTCCTGCCGCCGTCGTACGCGTACGGCCGGGTCGCGGACAACTTCCGCTACCAGGTGACGGTGCGCGGCGACACCGAGGATAAGGCGCAGCAGAAGGCGCTGGTGCGGCTGGCCGCGGTCGCGGAGACCGACGTGACCCTCGCGGTGCGGGAGCAGTACCGGCATTCGATGGGGCAGGTCACGGCGACCGGGTGGCGGCGGGTGCTGCACCCGGAGCTGTCGGAGACCGGCCCGTGCGGGCTGTGCATCGTCGCGGCGAACAGGGTCTACAAGGTGGCCGACCTGATGCCGCTGCACAACGCGTGCCGGTGCGAGGTGCTGCCGATCATCGGGAACCTCGACCCGGGGTTCACCCTCAACAGCAACGACCTCAGCAACCTCTACAAGGCGGCCGGCGGCACCGCGCGGGACGCGCTCAAGCGGGTCCGGGTCGTGCTGGCCGAGCACGGCGAGCTCGGGCCGATCCTCGTCAACGGCGACCAGAAGTACCGCGACCCGATCGCCGTGGCGAAGTCGCAGTCGGCTGATCCGCGGATCCGCGCCCGGTCCGAGCTGGACGCGCTGCTGGAGATCAACGACATCACGAAATTCCGCGTCGAGCGCGGCGAGTCCCTGCCGAAGTCACTGCGATGGCAGCAGGACCGGATCGCTGAGCTGCAGGCGCTTCTCTCCTGATCTCCGGGGCGGGCGTGTAGGGAAGCCACGCCCGTCCCGGCCCGCTTCCCAACCCCGCCCGGGAGGGCACCTTGACGTTCAACCTGCGCGACATCCCCGGTCTCCTTGTCCGCGTCAGCGGCTGCCGCGGCGACCACCCGGACGCGTGCACCGCGTATCTGGTCGACGCCGACGGGCGGCCCGTCATCGCGGACGCCCGGCCGTACGCGTGGACGCTGCGGATGGAGCCGGGCAGCGGGCCCGGCTACTTCGACCTGTCGAAGGCCGAGCAGACGCTGATCGGGGACTTCCTCGAGCTGCACGGCATCACCCCGACGACGCGGTTCATCAACGGCAACACGCTCGAGGTGCGGGTCCGCTGCGACGGCACGCTGATGCTGCACACCTGGCGCGCGGTCGTCGACACCGGCGACCTGGTGATGTGCGAGTCCTGCCCCGGCTGCGTGAAGCAGGAACGGGTGATCGTGCCGCTCGCGGCGCCGGTCCCGGACGTGCCGGGCGCGTACATCGACCCCGGCTCGCCGTGGCTGCCGAAGCGCCGAGCGACCGACCGCAGGCACGCACTGAACGCGCTGTTCATCCAGCCGGCCGTGTACGACGCCGGCGGCCTGGCCGCGGTGAACCTGCGCCTGTCGGCGCTCACCAGCGCCGCCCGGGAGCGGATCGTGCGCGCCCACTGACTGTCCGGGCCGGGAGAGCTGGGGGGCGGTCCTCCCGGCCCGGACCCGACATCACGAGAGGGGGCCGTCATGGCGGCATGGGACTGGCCGGACACCCGCATCGAGCGGGTCATCGACGCCGACACCGTCGACGCGATGGTCACCCGCGACCTCGGGTTCGGCGCGACCGCGACGTTCCCGGTGCGGCTTCGGCTGAACCGGATCGACGCGTACAAGGACACCAGCGCCAAGGGGGTGCTCGGCGCCCGTCTGGTCGAGGGCCGCACCCGCGATGTGCTGGTCAATGCCACCACAGTCAAGCCGTACAAGTACGGCGGCCCGAAGGAACGGGCCGGTGAGTGGATGGTCGAGATCGTGCTGCCGGACGGCACCAACCTGTCCGACCTGCTGGTCTCCAAGAAGCTCGCCATCTACTGGGACGGCGAGGGCCCGCGGCCCGCCGTCGACCCCGCAGACCACCCCGCCTAGCTCGGGGTTCGCGCCGCCCGGACCGGTTGTTTTCCGGCCGCTGCCGCGCACCAGTTCCACCAGCCTCCGCCGACCGGCGGGGGCTTTTTTCATGCCCGCCATGGGCCGGACCTGCGTCAACGTCCACAACCCGGAATGGGGATCTAGCACATGAAGCCGTACCTGGCTGACACCGAGGCTCTGCCCACGCACGAGACGCTCACTCACCCGATCACCGGGCTGCCGGTCACCGCGATCGGCCGCCGCCGTGACGGCCGGCTGATCTGGCCCGCCATGGGCGGCTCGCAGCCGAACGGTGACCCGTCGATCCCGCCGCCCGCGCCGCAGCCGCCTGCTCCGCAGCCGACTCCGCCCGGCCAGCCGCCGGCGCAGCCCGCGCCGCCCGCCCCGCAGCAGACCCCGCCCGCGCCGCCGGCGCCGGTTCCGGGTCCGCCGCCCGGCGGCGACCTGGGCTTCCCGCCGCACACGCCGGTCGAGCAGATGACGGTGCAGCAGCAGGCGAACTTCTACAAGCACCACATGCGGCGCAACCAGGACCAGCTGCGCCAGTACGCCGACTACGAGCAGATCCGGCAGGAGCGTGACCAGCTGCGGCAGGCCACGCAGACGGACCTGCAGCGGGCGCAGGAGGAGGCCCGCCAGCAGGGTGTGCAGCTGGGCCAGCAGCAGGCGGGCCGTCAGGTCGTGGAGGCCTATTTCCAGGCCGCCGCGGCGGGACGGATGAGTCCCGAGCAGGTCGAAGCCGCTGTCCGGGTCGTCAACACCGACGCCTTCATGGCGAACGGTGTCGTCAACCGGCAGGCCGTCTTCGACTACGTCAACGTGCTCGTCGGCGCTGCGCTGCCGGCCGTCCCGGCGTACGGGCAGCCGCCCGCCGCGCCGGTCGCGCCCGCGCAGCCCGCACCGGTCGGCCCGTACGGCGCATACCAGCCGGTCGCGCCGGTGGCCCCGGCCGCGCCCGCTCAGCCGGTGTACGGGCAGCCGCCCGCCCCTGCCTACCCGCAGCAGCAGTACGGGCAGCAGCCCACCGTCCCGCAGCAGCCGGCGTACGGCTACCCGGGGCAGAACGGCCAGCAGTGGCCGGACGCGTACGGCACCACCAACCGGCAGCAGCCGGTGACCGACCCGTACGCGCAGGCCGCCCTCGGCGGCCAGCCGCAGCGGCAGGTGCCCGACTACGGGCAGGGCTCGGTCCCGCAGGTGCCGCAGAGCGGCCTGGCGGCGGGCGCCGCCCGCGCCGCGCAGCGGCACGGCGGCCGCACCCGCACGCAGCAGATCAGCGGCCAGCAGAGCTAGCCGCACGGCCTGCCGTCGGCTCGCTCACCACTTTCGCAACTTCACCGTTAGGAGAAACCGCACATGAGCGGTCTGGACATTTCTGTCCGCACTGGCGACGCCTTCATCCCCGAGGACCGGTCCTGGCTGGGCGACGTCGACGGCACGCAGGCCACCCGGTCGATCACCCTCAACCCGGCGCTGTTCACCCCGGCCACGCACTTCCCGAACGGGGTGCTCAAGAGCGGCACCCTGATCGCTCGGGTGACGGCGGCCGGCGCGACGCAGGGCAACTGGGGCCCGTACACCGCGGGTGCCAGCAACGGCCTGCAGACGCCGGTCGGCGTGCTGTTCAACACCGTCCGCATGAGCGCGGGCGGCCCGAAGGTCGGCGCTCCGCTGCAGGAGCGCGGCGTCATCCGCCCCAACCGTCTGCCCGCCAACTCGGGTCTCGACGCGGCCGCGCGTACCGCGATGGCCGCGAAGTGGATCTTCCGCGACTAGCTCGCGCCCTCACCCATCAATCCGTGACCGGACGAGGGCGACCTGCTGTCCGGAAGTGAAGGAGATCGTTCGTTGATCATCGACGACATCATCACGCCCGCCGAGCTGACGGGCTACGTGCGTGAGGTCCCCGCCCCGGTGAACCTCATCCTCAACCAGTTCCTGCCGGACCGGCCCATGCGGTCGATCAAGGCCGCCGTCACGGAGGTCCAGCGGACCAACCGCGCGGCGACGTTCCGCAGCTGGGACACGCCGGTCGGCATCGGCCGCCGGGACTCGTTCCAGACTCGCGAGCTCAAGTTCCCGCCCCTCGGCCAGAAGCTTCCGGTCGGCGAGCAGGAGGAGCTCGAGCTGGAGATGGCCCGCACCGGCGGCGACAACCGCTCGGCTCTGGTGGACGCCATCTACGACGACGCCGACAACAACGTCCGCAGCATCTACAACCGGATGGAACTGGCGCGCGGCGCCGCCCTCTCGACCGGCCGCTTCGTGCTGAAGGAGAACGGCCTGGAGCTGGAGGCCATCTTCGGCGTCCCGTCCGACCACTTCGTCGCCCCCGCCGGCGCGGACTGGGACGACCACGAGAACTCCACGCCGCTGTCGGACATGCGCCCGTGGAACCTGCTCTACACCACCCGCAACGGTGTGGGCGCGGGCTACATGATCGCCTCGGCCGCGACCATCGGCCACATGCAGATGTCGCTGGAGGTCCGCAAGGCCGCCGCCGGCGCCGGGCAGATCGCTCCGTTCGTCACGTTCGAGGCGCTGCAGCAGATCCTCGCGGTGCACCGCTACCCCCAGCTCGTGCAGTACGACTGCACCATCGAGCTGGAGGCGCAGGACGTCCGCGCGATCGAAGAGGGCAAGGTCGTGTTCGTGCCCGCCGACGCCGAGTCGCTGGGCCGCACCGCGTGGGGCATCACCGCCGAGGCGCTGATGCTCACCCGCGGCAGCAACCCGTCGCTCGCGTTCGAGGAGACGCCCGGCCTGGCCGGTGTCGTCACCCTCGAGGGCGACCCGCCCCGCCGGTGGACGAAGGTGTCCGCGGTCGGCATGCCGCTGATCTCCGCCCCGCGCCGCCTGATGGTGGCGACGGTCTGGACGCCGTGATGAGCGCCGTCCCCGAGCTGGCGAACACCGTGAACGTGGGCGGCCGGGCGTACCTGGCGGGCACCCGGCCCCCGCTCGCGGTGGCCAAGCAGATCAAGTCCCGCTCCGCGTGGGGCGGTCAGGTGCCGGACCTGTCCGGCGCGAAGGACGGCGACGAGACGGCCGGCCCCGCCGAACCGTCCAACCCGACCGGGGTGATCGGCGGTGACGCGGCGATCCCGCTGTCACCGGCCACCACCCTGCCCCCGGCCACTGCCGAGGACCAGGGCGACACCAAGGCGGACGAGGCCGCGGCCGAGAAGCCGAAGACCACCCGCCCCCGCAAGACGGCCACCACCAAGGCGGCCGAGTAGCAGCACAACGGTGAGGGGTCCGCGCGCCGGGCCCCTCACCGGGTGCGCCCTGCACACCAGCCGCCCGGGAGGGAAACACTCGTGTCCGCTGTGGTCGACGTAGGCGACGCGTTCACCTTGACGTTCACGGCCGCGCCCGGCGCGACTGTGCACCTCGACTGGCTCGACCCCGACCTGGCGCCGGTCCTCGACCAGCAGGTCGTGCCGGCCAGCCCGGACGGCTCCGACCAGTTCCCGGTGACCCTCTCCGGTGACCGGCCGGGCATGTGGACCGCCCGGTTCTTCACCGACGGCAACACCGACGACTACCACGTGCGGGTCGTGTCCACCGTCGGGCAGCCGCCGCCGCTGGCCGCGGTCGGTGACGTCGGCAAGCTCTACCCGAACATGACCGTCGACGAGCAGTCGCTGACCAAGTACCTGCTGCGCGCCGCGTCGAAGATGCTGCGCCAGCGGCAGCCGAACGTGGACACGCTGCTCGCGTCGGGCCGCCTCGACGCCGACGTGGTCGCCTTGGCCGCCGCGAACATGGTGTTGCGGGTGCTGCGCAACCCGAACGGTCTCAAGGCGGAAACGACCGGCCCGTTCAGCAAGACGTACGACGTGAGCGCCGCCGCCGGGCAGCTGGTGGTCACCGCGGACGACCTCGCCAACGTCACCCCCGGCCCGGCCGCCCCGGCGGCGTCGTCCGGGTGGGCGCCCGCGGCGACGATCCGGGTCACCCCCGGCATGGTGCCGCCGGCGAACTGGCGCGGGGGCTGGCGTGGCTGAAACCGTCACCGTGATCCGCCCGGCCGGCAAGGACGCGTTCGGGGATCCGCTGCCTGGCAGCGACCAGCAGTACCCGATCCCCGGCTGCGAGTTCGCGCCCGGCGCGTCGAAGGAAGCGGGCGGCGACTCCAACCAGGTCAACACCGAAGGGACCGTGTACGCCACCAAAGGCGTCCGCGGCGTCCCCGGCGGCGTCCAGCCGACCGACCTGATCGAGGTGCGCGGCAAGACGTACGCGGTGCACGGCGAGCCGCAGGACTGGGGCCGCGCCGGGTACGTGATCGAGCTGCGCCGCTACACCGGCTGAGAGGGGCGCGCGTGGCCAGCTTCGGCGACGGCAGCTACACCGGCCCGACAGAGTTCTCCGACCGCCGCCAGACCGTGTACCGGTCCCCCCGGGTGAAGGTCGACTTCCAGATGAACCGGGCCGGCATCCGCGACATCGCCACCGGCTCGGACCTCACGCACGCGCTGCAGATGCTCGTGCTCACCAAGGCGCTGCCGTACGCCCTCAAGATCAGCCCGAAGGGCCGGAAACGCTCGCCGAGCGAACGCGACGAGCACAGCCGGTACGCGAGTTCATTCACCGTACGGCGCAGCACCGTGGTCCTGGTCGGCATGGAACGCACCTCGGTGCGGCTGGTCAACACCGCCAAGCACGCCGCCGCCGTCGAATGGGTCAACCCGAACGGCCACGGCCACGGCTTCCACGTCCTCGGGCAAACGATCGCCCACCTCAACGGCGAGACCCTCGCCGGTCTGCGCCGCCGGCAAGCCCGCAAGCGCGACAACCGCCGCCGCCGCGACCAAGGCCAGCCGCCGCTGACCCCGAAGCCTCGGAACCGGCCCGGCGAGACACCACCTCAGCAAGACACCTGACCTGCGCGAACCCGCCCGATGGGGCGGGTTTTTGCGTCCCTCGTCAACGAAAGCTGGAGGAGCTTTGCCCAACAAGACCAAGCGGGCGCTGGCCGCGCTCGCCACCGTCGCGGCCGTGCTGGCGATTGCCGCGCAGCCCGCCCAGGCCGACGAGCCCGGCCTCAGCCTGTCCGACCTCACCCCGGGCGTCGGCTACCTCGTCCACAACGGTGAGATCACCGAGCTGAACGACGACCTGCCCAGCGCCGGCGAGACCGCCACCGCCCAGCGCGCCCGCGCGACCGCCAGCGCCCAGGGCGGCGACGTGACCGCCGCCGCGGTGCAGGGCTGCCCGACCTCCGCCGACTCCGGCGGATACGGCTACCTGTGCCTGTACGACTACGTCAACTGGAACGGCGGCCGCTGGCAGACGAACACCGACGTGTTCTGGCCGGCGTCGGTGACCTCCACCCGCAGCTCGTGCTGGAACCTGAGCAACTCGACGTTCAGCACCGGCGGCAACGTCAACAACTCCGCCGCGAGCATCGTCGTGACCGCCTCCTCCTGGGCGCCCGAGAACGCCCCGAACGACGGCAACTACCCGCACACCTGGTACTGGGTCCTGTTCGACTGGGTCAACTGCCAGTCCGCGGGCGACTTCATCTTCTACCCGATCGAGTACAACGGCGGCGACAGCCAGCTCCAGTGGTCCGGCGGCGGCAGCAACGTGTCGTTCTGGGAGAACCCGACGAGCATCCAGATGGTCTCGGACAACCTCCTCAACCAGATGATCTCCAACCACGGCTGACCAGCCCAGCCAGCCACCTGACCGGTGAAGCCCGCCCCCACCTTCCCGGGGGCGGGCTTTCTGCTGCACCCCCGCAGAGAGGCGGTGACGGCATGGCGCGCGGTTTCGCCCACATCGAACGCACCCTCGCCGGGCTGCTGGTGCCCCGCTTCTTCAACGGCGACGCCTCCCGGGTCGGTACGCAAACCCCGCCCGACCTCGACGACAAGGTGCCGTTCTGCCTGCTCAACAAAACCGCAGGCGACCGCACCCAGATCGACGACAACCCGTTCGTCGACCTCGACGTGTTCCACCACCTCGACACCGAGGCGTGGCGGATCGCCAACGAGATCAGCGACTTCCTGCTCACCAAGCCGTTCCCGCTCGACGTCGTGGCCTGCCCCGAGTCGCCGCGCGAACTGCCGTGGCGTGAGGACTCGTCGCTGCGCCGCTACGGCGCGACCTACTCCATGAGCCTGCGCCGCATCCGCCTCTGACCGCGGCCCGCGCAGCGCCCTGATTCACCGCCTGGCCGCCGCGCCGGCGGGAGGCCCACCCGCCTTTCACCCGCCCCGCATGTCGGGGCCCACCCACGCCTCGGCCTAGAAGGGGACGAAGCATGTCTTACACCGATCTGCGTGACAAGCAGAACGAACTCATCCGGCGGGCGAAGGACGGCAGCGTCTTCGTGGCCCGCATGGACGTGGCGCTGCCTGCCACCCTCACCTCGGGCACGAACGCCGAGCTGGTCTCGCTCGACCCGGACGACTGGATGGACCTCGGCCACTTCACCACGGACGGCGCCACGTTCGACCGTGAGACCGAGTCCACCGACACCATGAGCTTCGGCTCGCGCGAGGCCACCCGCACCGACGTGACCCGCGACGAGATCAGCCTGAACATCACCGCCCAGGAAACGCGGCTCTTGACCATCGGCCTTACCACCGGCGCCGAACTCGACTCGATCAAGGCCGCGTTCCAGACCGGCGAGGTCATCATCGACAAGCCGTTCACCCCGCGCCTGCGCTACTACCGCGTGTTGGGCCTGTTCATCGACCACGACGACGAGGGCAGGGAGATCTACTTCGGCCGGCTGATGCCGCGCGCCCAGATCGCGGAGTTCGGCTCCCAGGGCTACTCCGAGGGCGAGGAAGGCATCCAGTACCCGATGACCTGGCGCGGCAAGGAGGACGCCACGGCCGGTTACAGCCACCGCTGGTTCTGGGCAGGGCCCGGCTGGCGCTCCCTGCTCACCAAGATGGGCATCCCGCAGCTCACCAGCTGAGGTTCGCTCGCAGCACCACCGGAAAGACCCCGGCGCCGGTCACGCGGTTCGCGTGGCCCGGCGCCGGTTTGTGTCGGGGCGGCGTACCGGGTGGGCGCGCCGCCCCGGCTCACAACCTCTTCTTCGGCCCACCAGCATCTCGGAGGTTCATCCCGTCATGGCAGCGATCAAGGGCACCAGCGCGCGCGTGTTCACCAAGAAGGGCCCGGACGGCGAGACGCTCGAGCGTCACGTCTACTCGGCGGCCGACGAGGTGGCCGCGCGCTTTGACGGCTTCACCGCGCCGGCCGACGCCGACTCCGCGAAGAAGCCTGCCGCGCAGGCCTCGACCAGCAGCACGGCCAGCTCGCCCAAGAACTGACCGAGCACCGCCCCCACAACCGCATACCAACTGAATAGGAGCCCACCCGCTCATGTCTGACCAGACGATCCCCACCGCCCCCGTTCCGGGTGTCCAGGTCGAGCAGCCCGCCGCGGCGGCCGCGCCCGCCGAGCAGCCTGCGCCCGCCGTGGCCGCGCCGGTCGAGCAGGCCGCGCCCGCCGCGCCGGCCGAGCCTCTCGCGCCGGTGTCGCTCGACCTGGACTCCCTGGAGAAGATCGACGTCCTCGACGACGTCGTCACCGAGCCGTTCACGTTCCGCCTCGCCGGCGCCGTGTTCGAGCTGATGGACCCCCGCGACATCGACTGGCAAGACCTCACCCGGGCGGTGCAGAACCCGCTGTCGATGCTGCGGTACGCGCTGCCGCGCGACCAGCAGGATCTGTTCTACGCGCTGCCCATGGAGGGCTGGAAGCTGCAGGTCATCTTCGAGCGCTGGAACAAGCACTTTAAGATGGGCTCCCCCGAGGAGCTCGCTCAGGTCCTCAACGGCTAGCCGGTGAGCCTGCTCTCGGAGCTCGACGGCCTTGACCGTGAGCGGCCAGAGCAACCGTTCACCGTCCGGGTCGCCGGGCAGGTCATCACGTGCCGCGACCCGCGCGAGCTGTCCTGGCGCGACCTGGTCGACGGGTTGCACAGCCTCGTCGGGTTCGTCCGGTGGATCGCGCCCGACGAGGCCGCTGCCATGCTGCTCGCCGCGCTGCCGCTGTGGAAGATGCAGGCGGTCGTCGCCGCGTACCGCAGGCACTACGGGCTGCCCGCGTCCGTCCGCGAGGACGGCCGGCTGCTGATGCTGATGGGCCGGCCGCAGTACCGGCGGGCGATCGAGTGGGATCTGCACGCGCTGCACCACCTCGACCTGACCACCGAGTGGCAGGCGCGCAGGTGGCGGCGGCTGATGGATTTCATCGACGCGCTGCCGAACCACTCGCACTACGCCGAGCAGCTCGCCGCCGACGAGGAGCTGGCGGAGGTGCTGCTCGACCAGGACGACGGCAGCGAGAAGAAGCCGGTGCGGCGGCTGTCGGAGTTCACGCCCGAGGTGGAGCTGCTGTCGACGCTGGCCGACCGGGTCGGTGACCTCATCCAGGTGACGGTCGCGTCCAGCGGCGGGAAGGCGCGCAAGGTCACGCCGCAGCCGCGGCCGGTCGGCGCGATCGAGAAGGTCCGGCTGCGCCGCCGCGCGAAGCGGCACGACTGGACGGTGGCGCGCGTGTACGGGCGGATCGGGCCCGAGACGCGGCCGCCGAAGTAGAAGCGTTGGCGGCTGGTCCCGCCCACCTGATCGAAGGGGGGCGGAATGGCCGCCGCTGCTGCTGCAAAGGGCAAGGTCTACTCGGCGGGCACGGCGTGGTTGCAGGTCGTGCCCTCGTTCTCCGGGGCCGAGGAAGCGTTCGGCGACGAGGCCGCGAAGCTGGGCAAGCAGCTCGAGGGGACCATCGCGAAGGCGCTGCCTGAGGGTGTGGCCGAGGGCCTGAAGAAGGCCGACAAGCAGACCAAGGCGCGCGCTGAGAAGTCGGGCGCCCTGTACGGCGGCACGTACGGCCGCGCCGCGGTCCGCTCGCTGGAGTCCGCGTTCCGGGCGCTTCCCGAACCCAAGCCGAAGATGACGGCCTGGGAGAAGGAGATCGACAAGGCCCGCAAGGGCGTCGAGAAGCTGATGGGCCGGGCCGGCGAGGGCACGATCCTGCCGCACCACCTGACCGCCGGGATCGACTACTGGGCGCGCCGGCTGCGGGAGCTGCAGGACACGGCCACGTCGGGTGCCGGCTTCTTCAACTCGCGCGACGCCGCCGACGAGCTGCAGAAGTTCGTCGATATCGCCGACGAGGCCCGCCGCCGCGGGGTCGAGGTCCTCGCGGCGCAGGAAGCCGACCAGCTCGGCGACAAGGCCGGGCAGACGTACGGCGGCGCGTTCGGTAAGAGCGCGCTGGCGCAGATCAAGTCCGCGTTCGAGGCGATCCCGGCGCCGAAACTCAACATGACGGCGTGGGAGTCCGAGTTCGACAAGATCCGCAAGGAGCTTGAAGGGCTCTGGAACGGCGCGATGGCCGGGAACCTCACCCCGGAGGCGCTGACCAAGGGCGTCGAGGCGTCGTTCCGCCAGCTGGAGGATCTGCAGGGCCGCGCGACCAGCGCGGTCAACTGGCACAACGCGGAGACGACCCGCCGGGAGATCCAGTCGTTCCTGGACATCGTCGACAACGCGCGGCGCCGCGGCGTCGACTTGACGGCCGGGCACGGCGGGTCGCTGCAGGACGACATCCGTGAGGCGCTGACCAAGGCTATCGAGAAGCTGCCGGACTGGCAGTACGACCCGAAGGGCGCGAAGACCGCCCGCAACGAGCTGGCGTTCGCTCGGGAGCAGATGGCCAGCGCGTCGAAGGCGCGGATCGGGATCGACACTGACCCGGCGTACATCATGCAGTGGATCGCGGACACCGAGCGGGCGCTGCGGAAGACGTCGAGCGACACGACGGTCGGGAACGAGGAGCGGTGGGTCGCGAAGGACGCCGCTGATTCGCTGGCTGAGCTGCTCAAGAAGTCCGCGCCGGACGTGGCGAAGGTGTACGGGTCGGCGTTCGAGAAGGAGTTCGCGACCTCGCTGGAGCGGGCGCTGGGGTCGCTGCCGAAGGTGGCGATCGCGCCGAACACGTCGGCGGCGCAGACGGAGCTGCAGCGGATCCGCCGCGAGATCGATGACCTGTCGGGCAAGAAGATCGGCATCGACGTCGATGCTGACGCGGCGTTCAAGGAGTTCGCGCGGCTGCACCGGGAGCTGCGGGAGCTGCAGAACCAAGACGTTGAGGCCGACGTGCGCACGAACGCGGCGGCCGCCGCGGACGGCATGTCGAAGTTTGTCGGGGAGACGAAGAAGGCGGAGCAGGCGCTCAAGGACGCCGACCGGCAGGCGAAGCTGACGATGTCCCGGCTGGGTTTGATCATCGGCTTGTCGGCGTCGTTCGGTTCGATGGCGGTGCCGTCGTTCCTGTCGGCGGCGGCCGCGCTGGGCACGGTCGCGTCGATGGCGGCCGCGGCCGGCTCCGGCATCGGTGTGCTGGTGCTCGGCTTCAACGGCATCGCCGACGCGGTCAAGGCGATGAACGAGGCCGACGAGAACGCCGACCAGATCGCCAAGTCGCGGACGCAGGCCACCAACAATCTGCGCCGGGCCCGGGAGAACGTGACGGAGGCCGAGGCCAACCTGGGCCGGGTCCGCCGGGACGTGGCCGAGGGGGCTGCCGACGCGGCCAGGAACGTGGCCGACGCGGAGAAGGACCTGGCCGAGGCGCGCCGGTCCGCCGCGATTCAGGCGCGCGACAGCGCCCGGGAGATCCGCGACGCGCAGGAAGACGTGACCGAGGCTGAGGCCGACGCGGTCAAAGTCCGTGAGGAGCTGAACGAGGCCTACCGCGAGGCGGGCCGCGCTCTGGACGACCTGCGCTCCAAGGTGGCGGGCAACGCGATCGACCAGCGTAAAGCCACCACCGAGATCATGAAGGCGCAGGAGGAACTCAACAAGATCCTCTACAACCCGCGGGCGACGCTGATCGAGAAGCGGGAGGCGCAGGAGGCCTACGACGAGCGGGTCCAGCAGCTCAAGGATCTGCAGCGCGAAGGCAAGCAGCTCGGTCAGGATCTGGCCGAGGCCAATCGCAAGGGCATCGAAGGCAGCGACCAGGTGGTCGCCGCCCGCGAGAAGATCGAGGCCGCCGACAAGCGGGTCGAAGACGCGCAGGAGAAGCTGGCCCGCACCCGTGAGCAGGCCGCTGAGCAGCAGCGCCGTTCGGCGTTGCAGATCGCGGACGCGCAGCAGCGGGTGGCGGACGCGCAGCGGGCGCAGGCGCGGCAGGCGACCGACGGGGCGTTGCAGATCGCCAACGCGAGCAAGTCGATCCGCGACGCTCGTGAGCAGGAGGCCGAGGCGGTCCTGGCCGTCGGCGTGGCCGGCGGTGAGGCGTACCGCAACCTGCAGCAGGCGATGGACAACCTGTCGCCGGCGGGGCGCCGCTTCGCTGAGTTCCTCTTCAAGCTCAAGGACGAGGCGAAGGGGCTGCGCGACGCGGCGCAGGAGAACCTGCTGCCCGGGTTGCAGACCGCCCTCGAGATGGCGTTGCCGGGCCTGCCTGCGTTGGAGGGCTACATCGGCAAGGTGGCCGGCAAGCTCGGCGACCTGGCCGGTCAGGCGGTCAGAACCTTCCAGAACCCGACGTGGCAGCGGTTTTTCAGCTACGTCGACTCGACGGTGGAGCCGTCGCTGCAGCGCATGTTCGACATCGGCGCGAACCTGTCGGAGGGGCTCGCGAGCCTGTATCTGGCGCTGTCGCCGTTCGACTCGTCGGTCGGTGACGGCCTGGTCGGCATCACCGAGGACTTCGCCAAGTGGGCCCGCGAGGTCGACCAGTCGGAGGGCTACCGCAAGTTCATCGACTACGTGCGCGAGCAGGGACCCGAGGTTGTCGAGCTGCTCGGCGACATCGGCATCGCGCTGCTGCACATCATCGAGGCGGCGATGCCGCTGGGCGCGCAGATGATCGACCTGACCACCCGGGTCATGGAGTTCATCGACGCGATCCCCACCCCCGCGCTGACGATCTTCGTCACCGCGCTCGGCTGGGCGGCGCTGGCCGTGGTCGGGTTGAAGGCGGTGCTGCGCGGCAAGCAGTTCTTCGCCGAGATCAGCACCATCTTCGGGCCGCGCGCGCAGCGGATGATCCAGACGTACGCGATCAACACCGGCCGGGCGACAGCGCAGACCAACCTGTTCGGCAAGGCCACGGCCACCGCCGGTGGGATGGCGGCCGCGGCCGGGTCGAAGATCGCGGGCGCTGCGAGCACCGTCAACCAGCTCGCCATCCGGGCGGGCACGGCGACGGCGAACAGCGTGCTGCTGGGCCGGGCGTGGAACGCCGCGTCGAGCGTGGTGTCGGCGGCCGGCGGCCGGATCGCGGCCATGGGCGGCCAGGTGCAGCAGTTCGCTGTCAACACCGCGCAGGCGGCGGTGCAGAGCAACCTGTTCGGGCGGGCGTGGCAGCGCACCATGCAGGCCGCGTCGTGGGACGGCACCCGGCTGCAGGGCATCGTCCAGGGCATCCAGCGCATGACCACCGGCGCCGTGCAGGCCGCCAGGCAGAGCACCGTGCTCGGCACCGCGTGGCAGCGCACCGTGCAGGCGATGTCGTGGGAAGGCACCCGCCTGCAGGGCATCGTCCAGTCGGTCCAGCGGTTCGCGACCACCAACGTCAACGCGGTGCGGCAGAGCACCGCGCTGGGGACGGCCTGGCAGCGCACCGTGCAGGCGATGTCGTGGGAGGGCACCCGCCTGCAGGGCATCGTCCAGCGGGTCCAGTCGCTCGCGACGGGCGCGACGAACGCGGCCCGGCAGAGCACCGTGCTGGGCGGGGCGTGGCGTACCGCGTCGAACATGCTCGCGTCGACGGGCTCGGCGCTGCAGAACGCCGGCACCCGCATCGCGAACGCCGCCCGCAACGTGCAGTTGGTAGACCGAGCGGTCGGCCTGGCCCAGCGCAGCGCGAGCGGCCTGATCGGGGTGCTCGGCGGGCCGTGGGGTGTCGCACTGCTGGCCGCCACGACCGCGGTCGCGTACTTCGGCGCCAAGGCGGCCGAGCAGAAGCAGAAGATCGACCAGCTGGCCAGCGCGCTCGGGGCGCTCAACGACGAGTTCAAGTCGCTGCAGAAGGACGGCATGTCGGCGGGCGACGCCGCCGACGAGGCGTTCCGGCGGGCGGTGCAGAACAACCCGGAGCTGCAGGAGATGGTGATCCTGCTGGACAAGGTCGGCATCGGCTACGAGCAGATGCTTCGGGCTGCCACCAGCGGCGACGTGTCGACGGTCACCAACGCGATCGATGCGCAGATCGAGCGGCTGGAGTCGTTCATCGCGTTGGGGCAGGCGCAGCGGCAGTCCGTGCAGCGGGTCGCTGACGCGCAGAAGGAAGTGGACAGCCTCAAGCAGCTCAAGCAGGGCTTCATCGAAAACGCGGAGGCGATCAGCAAGCAGGCCGGCGCGATGGCGATCCTCAACCGGGAGGCCCAGGCGAAGTCGCAGATCGACGCGTACATGCGGTTGCACCCGAACGCGACGCCGGCGGAGATCAACGCGCAGTCGGCGGCGTACGAGAGCAACGCGAGCCGGATCGCTGAGCTGACCCGGCTGACGCAGCTGATGGGCACGGAGCAGGGCAAGGCCGCGGTCAGGGCCGACCTGCTGCGGCAGGCGATCGAGCAGCAGACCAGCGCCGCGATCGGCGCGGCGGAGGCCTCCGACGCGTTCAACTCGTCGCAGGTCAGCTTGCGGGAGTCGATCGCGAGTAACGGTCGGACGTTGTCGGTGAACACGCGCGAAGGCCTGGCCAACCGGGACGCTCTGCAGCAGACGGCGTCAGCGTCTCGGGATCTGATGATCGCGGAGATCAACTCCGGGATCGAGGTGAAGAAGGCCGCGGCCGCGCACAAGACCCGCATCGACAACTTGAAGCAGGAGGCGGCGCGGGCGTTCGGCGCGAAGAAGACCACCGACCAGCTGATCGACACGTACGGCAAGGTGCCCGACGACGTGGAAACGATCCTCAAGTCGGACGAGGCCGGGTTCGCCAAGGTCTACATGGAGCTCAAGCAGCTCCAGTTCATCCAGGACGCGTTGAGCCGGGGCCTGTCGGTCGAGGCGGCGCAGAAGGAATGGGACCGCTGGGTCGGGCAGTCGCAGTACCAGCGGTACGTGCCCGGCAAGCCGGGCGGCGCCGTGCCGAAGAAGGCCACCGGCGGCCGCATCACCGGGCCGGGCACCGGCACGTCGGACGACGTGCTGATGTACGGCTCGAACGGCGAGTGGGTGCACAAGGCCGCCGCGGTGCGCTACTACGGCGACGATGTCATGGACGACATCAACAACATGCGGGTGCCGCGCGAGTGGTTCCTGCCGGGGTTCTCGACCGGCGGGAAGGTCGGCGGGGACGGCGCCAGCCTGATCCCGGCGTACGCCAGCGGCGGCAAGGTCGCGCAGAAGTGGCCGTTCGTGGTCGACCTCAAGAAGACGTTGATCCCGTCGGTCGACGAGGTCGCCGCCGCGCTGGGCGGCGGGGTGCCGAGCAACAGCGCGTTGGGCGGCGCCGGCGGCGGCGTCGGCTGGAAGTGGCAGATCGCGCAGCTGCGCAAGGTGTTCCCCGGCCTCGACCTGTACTCCGGGTACCGGAAGAACTCGTACACCAACTCGGGGAACCTGTCGTGGCACTCCCGCGACGGTGGCCGTGCCGTGGACGTCGAGCCGCGGCAGGACGTCTTCAACTACATCCACGACACCTACGGCAAGCAGACCAAGGAATTGATCTGGGGTGGTGACCCGAACCGCAACATCCAGCACGGTCAGCACCACAGGTACTCCGATTCGCTGCTGTACCAGCACGGCCCGTACAAGGGCAAGCGCGGGCCCAGCCCGCACGTGCACTGGGCGTTCGACAACGGCGGCTGGCTGATGCCGGGCATGAGCCCGGTCAACATGCTCGGCCAGCCCGAGCCCGTGTTGACGCCGTGGCAGTGGGACGCGATCGAGAGCTTCGTCAATCAGGGCCTGGCCGGCAAGGGCGACACGTACCAGTTCACCTTCGCCGACACCACCTTGACCCCGGAGCGGCTCACCGCGATCCAGCAGCGGCAGGACGCGCTCGCCCGCGTCGGCCGCCCCCGATAAATCCCGTCCCTGGCCAACCGGCCCCGCCCACCGCACCTGGTGGGCGGGGCCGGTCGCCTTCCTGCACCCAAGAGGGGGTGAGCCGTGACGGCACCCGTCGACGAGCAGACGCTGTACCCCGACGACGACCTCGGCACGATGTCCGCGACGTGGATCGACCCGGACGGCATCGAGTGGCCGCTGTCCAACGACGAGCTCGGCTGGTTCACCATGTCCGGCCCGGCCGGGTGGGGTGCGACCCCGATCGAGATCGTCGTCGACCCGCTGCCCCGCGGCGGGGAGCAGGTCCGCTACATCCGGCAGCGGCCGCGCCGGCTGCAATGGCCGCTCTACATCGGCGCCGACGAGGGCGGCGGCCACCAGAACTTCGTCGACAAATACCGGGCGCTGATGCGGGCGTTCACCAAGACGACGCAGCGCGGCGCGCCCGGCTGGCTGGTCGTGTCTCGCCCTGCGACCGGCCGCTCGAGGCGGATCGCCTGCTACTACGAGGAAGGCTTCGACGGCGCCGCCGGCGAGAACCACCTGTGGGCCAAGCCGGTCATCGGCTTGTACTGCCCGGACGGGTACTGGTCCGGCGACACCGCGGTGGTGGAGCGGCGCGAGTTCCAGGCGACCGGGACGACGCCGGCGTCGTTCTACAGCCCGTTCATCAACGTCACCAGCTCGCGGGTGGTGACCGACGACGGGGCGGGGTCGTCGACGACGACGCTGCTCAACGACGGCGATGTCGAGGCCTGGCCGACGTGGTCGATCACCGGCCCGATCAGTGAGCTGACCGCGAAGAACCTGACCACCGGCGCCCGGTTCAAGCTCGCGTACACGCTGACCGCCGGGCAGAAGATCACGATCACCACGAACCGGCCCACCGTCCGGCTCGCGGCGACCGGCGCGAACCTGTCGAAGTACATCGACTGGCTCAACCCGGCCGGCACCGAGCTGTGGCCGCTGGTCGACGGCGAGAACGACATCACGTTCACCGCCCTCGGCGCCGGGACCGGCACCGCGGTGGAGCTCGCGTTCACCCCCCGCTACGAGACCGCGTGACGGGGGTGAGCCGATGACCGCCCCGCTTCCCGTGACCGGCCCGGCCGCCGAGAAGGCGCTGCGCGCGCACTTCACCATCCTGGTCACCGACCCGAACCTGAACGTGCTGGGCGACCCGCTGCACGAGTGGTCGTCGCTGCAGGCCACGATCAAGTGGAAGGAGCCCGGCTCCGGGCAGGTGGTGATCCCCGCCTACCGGTACGTCCTCGAGCAGCTGGTGCCCGGCTGCCGCATCGTCATCATCCGCCGGGTGCTCGGCCAGTCGAAGGTGCTCATCGGCGGGCCGATGGAGCAGATGCTGCGCGAGCGCGGCGACGACGGTGAGAACGGCGGCGTCGGCAAGGTGACGGTCACCTTCGCCGACGACCTCTCCTCGCTGGCGACCCGGCTGACGTACCCGAACCCGGCGCTGCTGCCGCAGGACCAGACCACCGACTACTGGACGTACTCCGGGAACCCGGAGCAGGGCATGCTGACGTTGGTCAACACGCAGTGCGGCCCCGGCGCCAGGTCGGAGCGGCGCATCCCGAAGCTGACCGTCGCCCCGTTCTCGGGGATCTCCGGGACGGGCACGGTCGCGTTGGGCCCGACGTCGGACGTGAACCCGCGCGAGCGGCTCGAACACGTCACCGACGTGCTCCGCAAAATCTGCACGCTCGGCGTCGGCGCCGGCCAGCACCCCGACTCGTTGGGGTTCCGGGTGCGGCAGACGCAGACCAACGGGCAGGACGTGCTGCTGTTCGAGCCGGTCCGGTCCCGCAACCTCGCCGGGGACGTGCACTTCTCGCTGGCGATGGGCAACCTCAAGTATTTCGCGTACGAGCTGTCCGCGCCGACGCTCACCACGGCGATCGTCGGCGGCCAGGGCGACGGCGCCGACCGGTTCGTCGTCGAGATGAACAACACCGACCCGAAGGCGACCGTGTGGGGCCGGATGGAAGGGTATGTGCCGCAGCCGGGCACAGCCACCAACCTGGAACGCATCGACGCCGCCCGGCAGGCGTGGGCGGAAGGCGGCCCGACCGTCCGGCTGGCATCCAACGCCGCCGACACCGTCGACCAGCGCTACGGCGCCCACTACGACGTGGGCGACATCGTGTCGCTCGACCTCGGGCAGGGCGAGACCGTCTCCGCGCCGGTGCAGACGGTGTCGCTGCAGGCGTGGCCGACCGCCGGTGAGGTCGTCGGCACCACCATCGGTGACCAGTCCGCCGTCTACGAGACGCCGTGGAACAAGGCCCAACGCATCTTGGACACGCGGGTCGGCAGGATCGTCCGCCTGCTGAACCGCGCCCCGACCACCACATAACTGCATAGGAGGCCCCGCGTGGGTGAGCTTTCGTACCCCGTCGCCGGCGGCGGCGGGGTCACCGACGCCCGCTACGAGCAGCTGCTCGGCGACGTGACCGGCAGCGGCCGGATCGCCTACAACCCGAACGAGACGCTGATGAACACCTCGCTGGTGTACGGCGACAGCTCGGGCCGGCAGGTGAAGGTCCGCTCGAACATGGCCGCGCTGGTGCGCGGCTTCCGGTGGGAGACCGACTCGTCCGGCATCATCCGCTCACTGAACGCCAACACGAGCGGCCTGACCCGCATCGACCTGGCCGTGCTGCGGCTGAACCGGTCGGACTACACGGTGACGTTCCAGATCGTTCCGGGCGTGCCCGCGTCAACGCCGGTCGCGCCCGCACCGACGCAGACGATCGCCTCCAACGGGGTGTGGGAGCTGCCGCTGGCGACGATCCGGGTCACCTCGAGCTCGGCGGGCGACCAGCCGTCGATCGCCGCGTCCGACGTCACCGACCTGACGACGTGGCTGGCCGCGCAGCCGCAGATCGCGCTGTCGACGCGCCGGCCGAGCGTGTCGTCGTGGGGGTCGATCTTCACCGAGTCGGACACCGGCCGCACCTACGTCGGGTTGGGCGGCTCGTGGCATCTGATCGGTGACCCCGGCCAGGGCACCCGGCTCACCCCGAACTCGGGCTGGAAGACGCCGGGCAACATCTTCGCGACCCGCCGCAACGGCATGGTGTCGTTCTACTGCCTGCTGCTGGAGAACGGGACGATGGGTAACCGGCCGGCGGGCACCGACACCACCATCTGCACCATCCCGGATCAGTTCCGGCCGAGCGGCGACGTCCCGATCCTGGCCTGGTACGACGGCGGCAACGTCGCCCGCTGCTACCTCGACGCGTCGACCGGCCGACTGTTCATGAGCAACTTCTCGGTGGCGTTCGCGTCCACCCACGCGCTGACGATCCCGCCGTACGCCTGGCCGGCGAAGTACAGCTGACAAAGGACTCCGATGAATCAAGGTCACTGCGAGACGTGCTCGTGCGACAGGGGCGGAGTCATCAGATGGCGGCCGGTCGTCGCGATCCTGCTGCTCATGTCCGGCTGGGACACCATCGGTCTGCTGTTCGGTGAGCGGGTCTACATGAGCCCCAGCTACGACGTGCTGCGCGAGGTCGCCAGCGGGTTCAAGATCGGCGGGTTCAGCATCGGCATCCGCGTCTACGGCGGCATCCTGCTGGTCATCACCTCGGTGGTGGCGTGGGCGCTGCTGCACCAGCGGTACCGCGACGGCCGCATGACGCGCCGCCTGCGCCTCGGCCTGTCCGCGCTGGCCGGCTACTGGGTGGCCTGGTGCTTCGGGGTGGTCATGACGTTCGTCGTGAACGCCCAGGTCTACTCGTGGGGCGCGATCGGGAAGCTCGTCGGGATCGCCGCGATCGCGGTGCTCGCCGCCCGGGTGCCGCCGCCGAAGGCCACCACACAACAAACGGGGAGAGTGAAGCGTGCGGTGGGCCCTGTCCCTGTGGATCCACGACCGGACGGGGCTGGCGGGCCCCCTCATCCCGCTGCTGGCACCTGACCTGGCGGCGACCGAACCAAGCCTCGCCGAGAAACTCGCCATCCCGATCATCGGCGCGGTCGGCATGATCGTCGTCGCCGTCATCACGCTGATCGGAACGTTCCGCACCTCGGGCCGCACCGCGCAGGTGCAGCGCGACAACGAACTCGACCAGCGCGCCGACCGGCAGAACGAGCGGCTGATGGCCGAACTGACCCGGCTCACCGAACTGGTGGCGACCCGGGAGAAGGAACGCGACATCGCGATCGAAGCCAGGGACCGCGCGCGGGAGCACCTGCACGAGTACCGCGAGCTGTATGCGGCGCTGCGGGTGCGGGTGCGTAACGCCGGGCTGGACCCGGACACCATCGGCGAATAGAAGGGCGACCAGCGTGGGCCGAGACCCGTTCGCTGCCACAGACGAAGACCACGAGTACCCGCTGCTGTCCACCGAGCCGGACACCGTGGCGGTGAACCCGGCGCGCCGGTTCCGCAACGGGATCGTGCTGCTCGCCGTGGCGGTGGTCCTGCTGGCCGGGGTGTCCGCGTACACGGCGACCGCGCTGGCCGGGGAACGCACCGACCAGCACACCGAGCAGCTGCTGGCCGAGCTGAACCGGCGCACCGCCGAACGCAACGACCAGGCCGCGTACACCGCGGCGGTCCTCGAGCAGAACCGGCGCACCCTGTGCGAGCTTCTGCCGGCGGTGGAGCAGACCGACAAGATCCGCCAGCTCACCCGGGCGTACCGGTGCGGCACGGCCAAGGACGCGCTCGTCCCGCCCGGCTGGACGGCCCCGCCCGGCTGGCCGCAACTTCCGCCCGGCCCGGCCGAGTTCGGCGCCGGAACCCCTGACGTTCAGCCGTCGACCGGCAGCTGAACCGCACCACCCCTTTTCTCCACTCGAGCCCGGACCGCACGGTCCGGGCTTCTTTCATGCCCTGGCACGTGCGGGGCCCACCCGAAGGAGCACCACATGTCCCTGATCCAGAAGTACGGCAAGGCGCTCGTGCCGGCCGCGATCGCGGTCGTCACCGCCGCGCAGGCGCCGCTGACCGACGGCAAGATCACCACGGCCGAGGTGATCGCGTTCTTCATCGCCGTCAACGCGGCCGTGTCCGTGTACGTGGTGCCGTCGCTGCACGTGCGGTACGCCAAGACGTTCGTCGGCGTGGTCAACGCCGTGCTGATGGCGCTGGCCACGGTCATCGTCGGCGGGGTCGACGCCAGCGAGGTCACCCAGCTGATCCTGGCCGCGCTGATGGCGCTCGGCGTGAAGGCCGCGAACGCCGAGTCCGACCCGGTCGTCGTCGAGGGCAACCCGTACGCCGGCGGCACCGAGCTCTGACCGGTCCCCCGTCTCTTCGAGAGCCCCGCGCCCAGGCCTACGCCTCGGCGCGGGGCTCTTTTCGTGTCTGACCCCTGCTAAGGAGAGCTCCTGCCGTGTCCACCACGCTGATCGAAACCGTCCTGTGGCCCGCCATGCACGCGCTGGAGCCCCCCAGCAAGCTCGGCGGGACGCTGACCAACAAGCCCGGCTACCACGCCAGCCGGGACATGCACCGCAAGGCCGGGCGCACCAACGACTACAGCATGCGCCTGCAGCTCGACCTCGTCGGCGGCCCGTCTGACACCTCGAGCGCGATCGACTGGACGTTCCCCGACGCCCAGCGCGGCGACTACCGCACGATCAACAAGTACAGCGCCCGGCTGCTCGCCGCCGGCCGGTCGAAGGACCCCCGCGCGTACGGCATGCGCGAGTTCTTCGGCAACGCCGACGGTGACCGCGAGGTCGAAGGCTGGGACTTCTACCGCGACACCACCAGCTCGTCGGACACCTCGCACCTGTGGCACATCCACATCAGCGTGCACCGCTGCTACGTCAACAACCCGCGGGCGATCGACGGCATCATCTCGATCCTCAAGGGCGAGCCCCTCGCGACGTGGCAGAAGCGGTGGGGTCTGCCGGTCACCGGCGGCGGCGGGCCGGTGATCGCGCCGAAGCCCGGCGACACCTACACCGTGCGCTCCGGGGACACGCTGTCGAAGATCGCCGCTCGGTACAAGACGACCGTGGCGACGCTCAAGAAGGTCAACGGGCTGCCCTCCGACCTGATCCGGGTCGGGCAGGTGCTCAAGCTGGTCGCCGCGGCGCCGGCCGCGCCGAAGCCGCCGGCGTGGCCGAACGGCGCGAACGACTACTACCGGCCCCGCGCGAACGCTCCGTACTACGCGCTGGTCGGCAAGTGGCAGGCCCGGATGAAGCAGCTGGGCTGGCCGATCGACGCGGACGGCTACCTCGGCCCGAAGTCGGGCGCGATCGTCAAGCAGTTCCAGAAGCAGGTCGGGCTGCGCGTCGACGGGATGCTGAACAAGGCGACGTTCGACGCGGCCTGGACGTCGCCGAAGGCCGCGCACCACGGCTGAGTTTCCGCATAGGGTGACACCGGCCCCCGTTGTTGCTGTGTGAGGGCCGGCGTCGTGGTTACGGTGGTCAGTGCAGGATGGCCCAGACGATCATCACGATGATGATCAGGATGGCCAGGCGGGCGGTTCGCTGATTGCTTCCTAGGGCGCAGCGGACCGCCTTCGCCGTTTCTGCAATGGCTTCGTTCATGCGGGGGGTCACCTCCTTAACGGACGTTCAAGCGGGACGACTCCCGCTCTCCCCCATATCGTTGTACGCACCAGAGCGCCCCGGCGGCTTTAACGCAATTTCCCTCACCTCGCGACGCCGACTGTCCGATATGTCAGTCCGATTGGTAACGACTAAGCCACTTGGCCCGAGTTTCTGCATGCGCACATCCGCCGATTAGCCCCACACAGGACCCACCGCCGGGTCCACGTCCGTGTATTACTCGCCGGCGTACGGCACGGCGGGGCCGGTGCGGTTCATCCGGAAGCCGTTCCACAGCACGGCCGACTGCTGCGAGCTCGGCCCGACCCAGCGGCGCAGCCCGGCCCAGTCCCCCGCCTCCACGAAGTCGTGGCAGCGCTGGCACACGTACATCTTGTCGCCGGACGTGAAGCCCAGCGCCGCGGTGGGGCCGGGGATCTCGAACTGCTCGAACGGGTAGAAGGCGACCACGTCGAAGCTGGTGCAGAAGTCGCACAGGGCGGCGCCGGGCTTGTTCAGCCCGGCCGGCACGGTCACCCCACCGGGCACCTGCAACGCGTCGACCGCGGTCGCGATCGCGACGTTGTCGAACGCCGAGTCGACGAGCTGGGCGAGCCTCTCCCCGCCCTCGGAGCGCACGTGCTGCATGAGCCGGGCCAGCTCGGGCCGGTCGTTCGCGTCCAGGGCGGCGCGCATGCGCAGGAACATGTCGTGCAGGAACGCGGCGTTGGAGACGGCGCCGGGCCGGGGCAGGTCGTCGGTCATCCGGTCATCCTCGCGCACCGGGGCCGCCGCGGGTCAGAAGCTGCCGTATCCGGGGTACTGCTGCCAGGTTTCGCCGTCGAGCTCGTGGCCGGCGTCGCGGCGGCCCATGCGCAGGGCGAGGGTGTTGTCGTCGAGCATGATGCTGCCGTCGCGGCGTTTGTCCCCGGCGCGGAGGCGGCGCATCTGCCCGCCGCGGCCGGGTTCGCGCATCACGGCGGCGGCGACTCCGCTGCTGGGGTGCCGGAACGCCCAGCCGGTCGGGAATGCGGAGCTGGTGAACAGCTCGACGGCGCGGTAGGTGCCCCAGCCGCGGAACAGGAACGGCACCTTCGCGTCGGTGGCCTGGTTGCGCAGCATCCGGAACCAGTCGATGTGGCTGGGTCGGGCGCGGGGGCCGTACTCGCCGGCGGTGACGATCCAGTCGAGGCCGGCGCTGCCGAGGGCGCCGGGTACGCGGCGCAGGTTGATGGGGCCGAGCAGCGGTGCCGCGTAGAGCAGCCGGGTGAAGGCGGCGGTGTCGAGCAGCGCGGCGATCGCTGGTTCGGCGGTGTCTTGGTCTTCGGCGCAGACGCCGACGCGCAGGTTGGGCAGGGGCCAGCGCAGTTCGGGTGCTCGCATGCCGCCGCCGCTGAGGGCGTCGACGTTGCTGTGGACGTGGTGGCGGAACGTGGGGCTGGTGAGCAGGTGCTGCATGCGCTCGTACAGCTTGGTGACGACGACGAAGGTGTGCTGGCCGGCGACGGCCATGACGGCGAACATGCTGGCGATGAAGTCGTCGGGGACGCCGTTGTGGAAGACCTCGCCCATGGAGTTGACCCACCAGGTTGTCGGCTTGTGCCGTTCGAGGGGGATGGTGAGCCGGGCGTCGAGCAGGTTGATGCGGCCGGTCCAGGTGACTTCGCCGTCGTCGCCGGTGCGGGTGAGTCCGGCGTATGCGGGTGCGGCGTCGGCGTCGCCGTTGGTCTGGCGGAGCACGGGGGCGAGGTAGCAGCTGCCGCAGTCGCAGCCGAGGGAGGGGTTCCATGCCTCGCCGGTGCTGCCGTCGCTGTTGCGGATCCAGTCAGCGAACGGCGACGACGACATCGGTGGGCCTCCAGTGTGGTGGGTCGGCGGTCGTGCTGTGTAGTGAAAGATTTCACTACACAAGTACGCGGTCGTGGGGCCGCACGCGCCGTCATGGCGTGGGTCACGTTCCCTCGAAACTCCCGGTCGCGCTTCGTACATGTGTTCGACTAACGTGTTCCGGCGAGGGAAAGGGGGATCTACGTGCAGGTCTTTGGGGTTCGACGGGCGCGGATGACCGTTTCGATCCTACCTCCGCCCGCGCGGATAGTAGTCACCATGTGGGCGCATGGCAAAAGCGAAGGGGGTAGCTCGTGCAGCAAATCGCCTCGGAATGTGTGGGTAAAGCGCCGTCTGGGCGCTAGAGTCCGTGGCAGGCGCGACTCAAGCCGTTCGTCGGATATGAGCCAACATCAACACGCGATATAACTGCTGACGCTCCACTGTGCTCGTGCGGCGGACAGCTTAGTTCGCAAGGCCCTTTACAGTGGCGTGACGAACCACTCTTCGGGAAAAGGACGAAACCTAGAAACGCGACGACGACGCAAGACCGGGCAGAGTGCGCGGAGGCAAGCTGCAACACCCCGCCCTGGTCTCACGCCGTCGCCGCACGCAGCCCGAGGGCTGCGGCAGGGAAGGTGATCGGGGGTTCCCCGCGATGTAGCCGCGGGGGCTCCCGGCACCTCATACTTATAGGTTGACCGCCCTCGATTCAAGCGGTCTGTCTGGACAATGGTTTCGACTGCTTCGCCGGCCGCCCCCGCGTACCGACATCGACCCGAGAGGGCCGGGTTGCATAGTGCGAGCAGACTACACACGCACTACAACCATTTCGTACATCCGAGTTGATCTTAGAGTATCCGAATTTTAGGGGTATTTCCCGTACAAATGGCCGTCGTCCATATAGGCCTTTCGGCTACCCGGCCTGCACAGCGGACACCCAGGTAAGCACCGCCGGCCACCAGCTCAGATACAAGACGGCGGCCGCCGCACCCACCGTGACCAGCACGGCATAGCCGAGCACGTACTCCTCCACTCGATCCTCGCGGCCGACCATACCCCTGTCTCGTGGCGGCCGCGCCTGACGGATGTCATACCCACCATCCGGCCGCGCCGCCTCACCACCAGCCCGCCGACCTCCGGTGACGAACCGCCACTGCGGCCGCGGCCGCACCGCATGCCACGTCCGGCCCCGCACCGGCACCGGCCACAGCAGCGGCACACCCTTCCACGTCATCGCATCGCCGAGGCAGTGCACCAGACACCCGGCGCCGACCGCGAAGCCCAGCCACCAGCCCGACGGCGCCGGCCACAACCACATCGCCGCGGCGACGACCAGGCCGCCGCCCGGCGCGATCGGCACATGGATCAGCCCGGTCCCCCACGCCAGCCGCTTGCACACCTTCGCGAGCTCGCGCAGCCGCCGCGCGCCCAGCGGCATCTCCGCCCGGCTGGTGAACCGGGCCACCCGTTCCAGCCCGGCCGCCCGCCTCGAGAACCAGCGCCCCAACGAAAACGAGCGCCGCCCCGCAGGGAGCAGCGCCCGGATCGCTGTGCTGGCCGCCCAGAACACCACGGCCAGCGGCGCCCACAGCCCGCCGTAGCGGCCCAGCGCGCCGAACCCGACCGTGGCGGCCGCGCAGAACACCAGCGTGTGCGTCAGCGTGCGGTGCCCGGTCTCGGACGGCTCGTCGCGGTCGGTGCGGGTCAGCCAGTGCACGACCAGGCACACCCGGGCCACCGCCCGGGACAGCCACCGCGTGACCGGCCCGAGCGAGGTGGACACGTTCGCCTTCTCCATGTCGATGTCCGGCAGCACCGCCCCGAACGCGCACAGCGCCGTCCCCACCACCATGACGTGCACGCCCGGCGGGTGCCCCTCGGTCACCGCGACCAGGCAGCCGAGCTGCCACACCGCGGCGCCGGTCGCCGCGTGCGTGAGGCCTAGCATCGCGACCCCCGACCCGTGGTGTGACACAGGTCACCGCGAATCGACCTCACGCAACGGCTCTCCCAGAGCCCTCTACTTACATGAGCGAACAGCCGAACCCGCAGCGCCCGACCGAGCCCGCCGACGATGCCACCACCGCAGAACTGGCCGACTACTTCACGCTCGTCGACCGGTACGTCGAGGCCCTCTGCACACCCGAGTCCGTCGAACGCAGTCTGCGCGAGGCCATCCGCAAGGCGAGCGAGCGCGACAGTGGACTCGCACCTGACGCCTAGCATCGCGGCGCTCGATCCCGCTCAGGGCCGCTGGCCTTGCTGATGACCAGCGCAGCGAGGAACAGGAACCCGACGTGCGCGGACTGGTCGAGGGCGTACGCCCCGGTGCCCAGCGACGGGTTGTCGTCGCGGCCCGGGCGGGGCACGCCGAGCTGGTAGAAGCCGGCCTTGCCGGTGGCCGCGGCGTACCGGCGCAGCGGCTCGCGCCGGTCGATCACGTAGTGGCTGACCGCCGAGACGGTGAGCCCGGCGGCGAGCCGGCCCCACCGGGGCCGGGCGCCGGCGGCGAGGTGCGCCCCGGCGAGGGCGACCGCCGCGGTGGCGGTGTACGAGGCGACGTGGGACAGGCAGGCGCGGTGCCCGTCCCGGCCAGGCAGGGACTTCACCTGGGCGTCGCTGTCCCGCTGAACGTGGTGGTCACCGACCTGGTGGGCGGCGAACAGAGCGGCGAACACGCCGCCGAGCCCCAGCGTGCTCACAGCTCACCGCCCCGGCTGCGCTGGTCGGCCGCCAGATCGCGCAGCAGCTTCGACGCGTCGCGGCTGACCTTCACCAGGTCGGCGGCCAGCGGCTGCAGCACGCGCGCCGCCCGCTGCCGGGCCAGCGCGCGGTTGGACCGCCACGCGCCGACCGCGGCGACCAGGGCGAGCGCGGTGAACAGCAGCAGCCCGTACCAGGGCAGCGGCTCGACGTCGGTGCGGCAGGCCCGCACCGACAGCACGGCGACCAGGAGCACCAGGAAGCTGAGCCCGCCGAGCTCAGCGCCGACGTACGGCCAGTCCTCCGGGTGAACGTTCGCGGCCCGTTCGCGGGCACGCTTGAGTAGGGACTTGGGCACGGTGTTACCGTCCTTCCGCAATCCAGCAAGATCCCGGCGGTCGGCCTGCACTCCGGCCGCCGGGCCGAAAAAGGGGTTCAGCGGCCGGCGGGCTGCTTGTCGAAGTGGCCGGTCCGCAGCATGTGGTCGAACAGGTGCTCCTCGAGGAACCGGTCCATGACGGTGCGCTCGTCCTTGAACCTCGGCAGGCCGTCCTCAACGCGCTGCCAGCCGCCGTCGTCCGGCTTGAGCACGGCGATGCCGTAGCGGTGCGCCAGCGCGAGCATCTTGCGCGGCGTCCTGGTGGTGCGCACCGCGACCCGCCCGTACGACCGCCACCGGAATGCCAGCGGTGGTTCACCGCGCATCGCGCTCTGCTCACCGAAGATCGCGCCGACGTACGTGATCGGGCTGGGCGGGCCGCCCAGCTCGGGCACCTGCTCCCACAGCTCGAAGTCGGCCCGCACGAGGCAGGCCTGCGGCATCAGCTCCATCCGGCGGGCCAGCTTCTCCCGGTCGACGCGCACCGCCATGTCGGCCGCGGTCCGCCAGATACGCGGAGCCCGGAGCAGCACCGCGTCGTTCCAGCCGAGGGCGGCCAGCTCGTCAGCCATCAGAGTCTCCAATCAGTTCACCGAAGATGGACGTCTGCACCGCGGTAGGCGCCGACGCGGGCGGCGGTTCGGGCAGCACGGGGCAGCTGGTGCACGCGCAGATCCACCGGCAGTTCTGGCCGGTCAGCCAGAACGGGTCGCGGCCCGCGCCGTCGCTCAGGCAGATCCAGCCGGCCGGGTGCTCGCGGATCGCGCCGCCGAACGCGACGACGGTGCACGGGCTGCGGTGGTCGAACAGCTTGCAGTGGTCGCAGACGCCGCCCTCGCACGGGCAGCTACGGAACCACCCCTCGCGCTGGGCCGGGGTCAGCACGACCTCGGCGATCCAGTCGGCGGCGGCGGCCGGCATCGGCCACGCCACGGTGGACCTCATCGGGAGCGCCGCTTCCGCCGCCACGCCTCGAGCGCGTCGATCATCTCGTGCTCGAGGTCGACGGCGGTGGCCATCATCGAGCACCTGCCGACGCCGCCGCAGTCCGACCGGTCGGGGTGGGTCTTGTCGTGCCGGTTCTCGAGGATCGCCCACTCGGCGGCGAGCTTGTCGAACTTCGCCCCGTACGAGCTCACGCCGCACCACCAGCGTGCGGGAGGTCTTGGGCGTAGGCCCAGGTCTGGCCGTGCACACCGTCGTGCCAGCCGTGCATCGCGCCGTCGCTCATCACTGCGATCTCGTCGGCGTCGCGGCCGTGGTCTTCGACGAGGTGCTGCTCGAGGCTGCGATGCCCGCGCCCCAGCTGCGAGCCGTGCACCCACGGCTTCCACTCCCCGTTCGAGGGCACGGCCGCGTCGGGGGCAATTTTGCCCCCGGCCGTGCCTGGGTACGGCGCGTCGGGGTGGCGGCGCTGCTCGCGCAGGATCGCGCGCACGTAGTTGACCAGCTGGGCGTCGCCGCGTTCCATGCCGGGCACGTAGCCGTACTCCCAGTGCTGCGCGGCGCGGACGGCGGGCAGCAGCGCGAGCACCTCGGCGTCGGTGGGCTCGGTGCCGTAGTGCCGCATGCAGTCGGGGTCGATGTCGTCGGCGGCCGCGCAGCTGCAGACCGGCATGGCGCCGGCGAACGGCAGGTGCTGCTCGGCGGCCCGGGCGAGGGCTTCGACGACGGGGATCTGCTCGACGGCGAAGTCCGGGTCGAAGCCCTTGCGCCAGCGCGGGCGCACGGTGAACGCGGTGCCGAGCTTGTCCAGGTGCAGCAGGCCGCCGGTGGGCAGGTGCCGGTACCGCCAGATGTGGACCTCGCCGTTGGTCAGGCCGCCGACGCTCGCCCACCGGGCGAGCTCGTCCTGGCCGACGAGCGCGCGCAGGTAGCCGAAGGCGGCGGTCTTGTCGTAGCCGTCGACGTTCTTCCACGGGCCGGGGATGACGCGGGCGCTCATGCGGGTGCTCCGCTGCGGTTCGGCTCGTCGGCTGCGGGCTGGTAGGCGCGGGAGAGTTCGTCGCTGTCGGCGACGATCTCGACGCGCTCGATGGAGCCTTGGTCGGCGGGGATGTCGAGGTGCACGACGATCCACTGGCCTGGGTCGATGTCGAGGTCGTCGGTGCTGCCGCCGCCGTAGACGGTGAACTGCACCGTGTTGTAGGCGAACTTCTCGCGCGGCCAGCCCTCGTCAGGCTCGTTGCGGACGCCGGTCTCGTCGTCGGGGCCGATGTAGTCGCGGACGAACTGCTCGACCTCGTCGAAGTTGTGGCCGGTCCACTGGATCGCGGCGATGCGCCAGGGCCGGTGGGTCATCAGCTGGGCAGGCATGGGCTTCCTCGGGTTAGGCGCGGGTGGCTTCGAGCAGGCGCGGGGTATCGGCGAGCTGGAGTTTCTTCCAGCAGGTCCGGCCGTAGCCCTGCTCGTATCCGGGGTTGCTGGGGTCGGGCTGGATGGGGCGGCCGCAGGCGCGGCAGCGGTTGCCGGCCAGGGCCTGAACGCTGTCGCGTGCGGCCGGCAGCATCTTGTCGAGGTCGTCGATGACCAGGTCGGCGAAGGCGCGGCTGAGTTTCTTGGTGATGAGACGTTCGGACACCCAGACGGCGAAGTGTTCGGGGACGGCCTTGTAGGTGAGCAGCTCGGCCATGCGCTGGTACTGCCAGTCGTGGGCGCGTTCGCGGTTGTCGAGCACCGGCTCGTTGCGCAGCCGCATGGCGATGGCTTCGACGTAGGCGGCGGTCAGCGGGTCGCCTCGGCCGACGATCTCCCGGATGGCCTGGAAGTTGTGGACGCGCCAGACCGGTGAGTGCGCGCGGGTGTCGAACAGCTCGCGCAGCTCGTCGAGCGCTTCCTTGCTGGCCGGTCCGTAGCTGGTCATGCTTCCCTCCCCTTCACATACGCTACCCGTGCAGTCATTTGGTATGCAACTTGTTGGCTCATACTTTCGGACACAAGAGAAGGGCGCCCCGGGGAAGAGGGGCGCCCTTGCGGTGTGACGGCTTCTACCTGCGTGTTTGCATCTCCTTCCGCTCGTCGCTGAGCCTCTGCATGTCGGCGGCGAAGACGACGTCGGCCTGCTCCTGACGGCGACGGCTGAGCCGGGCCGCGGCGGCGACCATCTGGGCTCGGGCCCAGCGCACGAGGCGGTCGACCGGCTGGAACCGCAGCCGCAGCGCGGTCCACGTGCAGCACACGAACACGCCCACGCACACCGCCGTGAAGATGTCGAAGATCAGCAGCAGCATCGGCGTGCCCGGCGCGCCGTAGCTGAACTCGTACGCCTTGACCGCGCCGTACCCGGTAAGCGCGCCGAAGCCGGACGCTCGCGAGTACGACCACAGCCGCGGCAGGGAGTCCTTGTCCACCGTGGTCACTCCCCGTCCGGGCTGGCCGGGGTGCGCGGTGGGCGGCCGCGCAGGATCAGCATGGCGGTCGCGAACGCGAACAGCGCGGCCGCGGCGGCGGAGACGCCGATGACGGAGACGGAGTTGCGCTCGGGCCGGGCGAGCACGGCGATGACGGCGCAGGCCGGCGTGGCGAGTCCGATGATGACGGCCGCGGTGATCGCGGCGCTGCGGGTGAGCGGGGGCTTGGAGGCGGACACGGGCAGGTGCTCCTCACGCGAGGGGAATCCGATGTCGGCGCCCTGCCGGTGAGGCTCCCCTGGCTCCCAGCTGCGACGGTCTCGATACCAGTCGCGGCCGCGGCCTCTGTGGCGGAGAGCCTCACCGCGCTGGCCCGCTACGGGGCCGGGCCAGCGGGGCTGCTGGTGCACCGTTGGCGCGTCCAGCCCTTGCCGATACGGACAGGCTACCCCTGCCGCATGTGGAGTACAACCAGTTGGGGAACGCTATCTGCTACCGGTTACTGGCGGGCGGCGCCCTCGAGCGGCTCGCCGTGAAAGAACGCCATCCCGTCCAGCCACGCCACCAGCTCGTCCGCCCCGATCCGGTGCGTCTCGTCGCCCACCGCGAGCTTGTACTCGACCAGGCGGCGCGCCTTCGACGGGTCAGGCTCGTCCAGGTACGCCAGCCAGCCTTTGTCCTCGGCGGCCAGGATCAGCCGCAGCCGCCGGATCCCCGGCATCTCCGGAGCCGGATCCATGCCGGCCACGCCGACCCGCCGCTCGCGGTCGGCCCACTGGCAGCCGGTCGCCTCCATCAGCCGGTCCAGGTGCTCGACCGGCACGTTCGCACCGAACTGCAGGAACCCGCTGACGGTCTTCTTCGTCCACCCGGCACGGATCGCCAGCTGCTGCCCGCTGATCTCGTTCTCCGGGCCGCGGCCCCACATCACACCGAGCAGCGTCAACCGCGACCGGTCCACACCTGACGGGCTGGTCAGCAGCGCGCGGATCGCCGCGAACGTGCTCTCCCGCCGCGCGCCGATGTGCGCGGCCGCCGCCACGTACCCGTCGATCCACGGCAGCGCCGCACCCGGGGCGATCGGCGCGGTCGGCCGCCCGCCGGCGGCCAGCCGCCAGCCCTGCTCCTCGTCGAAACGCGACACCGTCAGATCGAGGCCGTCCCCGCGGGCCTGGCGCAGCCGGCGCAGCACCCGCACCATCGGCGCCACCGACGGCCCGGACACCATCATCTTCCGGCCGGCCAGCACGATCTCGAACTGGTCGCCTCCGACGAACCCGTCGTAGATGAGCAGCGAGTCCCGCTCGGCGGCGATCAGCAGTGGGGCAGGGTCGTTCTCAGGCGGGTGCGCGGAAGTCATGAGAGCCTCTCGAAGGACGGTCGGGTGTCCACCCGAGAGGCTACGCCGCGCCCATTTGGCGGACAACGTGCGGGGGAACGCTACCCGATGGGGGTCACCCGCCGGTATGGCGGGCCGCCCAGCCCCGCGTCGTCGGCCACGATCTTCGCTCTCCACTGCTCCAACACCTCCTGACATTTGCCGCACAACGGCGACGCCCCGTCGCCGTAGATCCGGGCGCTCTCCCCGCACCCGGCGCACGGCCCGAACGCCGTGCCCCACACGTCCCCCGCCCGGCGCTCCCCCAGCGAACCCAGCTCGCCGGCGGCCCGCCGCTCCGCGCCCCACACCGCACGGTCCTTGCACAGCCCGTCCCAGTGCGCGTGGTACCGCTTCTTCGCGTTGTCCCGGCCGGCGGCGAACGCCCGCCACCGGCTCTCCCCGTCGACCCGCTCGAACACCAGCAGCCCGTCCGGCGCCGGATCCACATCGATCGGCAGATGCACCACCTGGCCGCCGACGACCGTGCGCTCCCACCGCACCAGCGCGTTGCAGCGCCGCGCCTTGCAGCTGGTGGGGGCGGCGGCCAATCCGCCGCCCCGAACCGCGGTCGTCACCGCTACCAGCTCAACTCGCGGCTGTTCACCCGCCGGTCCCGGCCGGTGAACCTGATCAGAGTCGCGTCCTTCTGCAGCCTCGACCACATACGCGCGCCCAGCAGATCCTTGATGACCGACGACTCCACGTTCGTCGTGATCACCTGCCGAGCGCCCGCGCGCTCCAGCCGGGCACCGAGAAGCGTGCTCAGCTCCTTGCGGACGAACTCGGTGGGCGACGTGTCCATCTCCGCGCCGAGGTCATCGATCATCAGCAGCTCGGCGTCCTCGGCCCGCTTGCGGACCTGCCACGCCTTTTCCGGTGACCCGTCCGGCCGCAGCGCCTGGAGGTACGCGTCGACCTCCCAGCCACGCACCAGCAGCGGTCGCCGCTTCACGGACCCGTCCCGGCCGGTCGTCATCGCGCCCCACCGAGCGGCCTGACCGCACGTGGCGTATGCCGCCATCGTCTTCCCGTTGCCGGTCGGACCGGCCAGGATCAGCGTCCGCTGGTTCGGGTCGTTCAGCCACCCCTGGATCTCCCCGGCGTGCTGATCCGCCTCAAGCACGGCCAGACCGTTCACGCAGACCGCCCGTTCGTCGGGCAGCAGATCCAGCAGTGCGTTCTTCCGGTTCTCCACCCGCAGCTCCTCGATCGTGCGGGCCGCGTCCTCGCGCTGCTCCACGTCCACCGTTGGCCGGACGTACACCGTGCGGGTCGTCCCGTCGCCGTTGTCCACGGTCAGCTCGCCGGCCAAGGCCTGCGCCCGGCCGTGCTCCACGCCCTCCTGAAACGCGCGGCGCACCACCTCCGCCATCCGGCCGCGCGGCGTCAGCAAGCCCGGCATCAGGTGCCGGGCGTGGGTGCCCGCTCCGCCTCGGATCGGCTGCCCGGTCTCCGGGTCCAGCGCCTTCTCCTCGTTCACCACGCCGCCCCTTCGGTCTGCACCGGAGCGCTCGGATTGACCGTCGGGGTGGCCCCGACCCCCACGAGATCCCGTTCGGTGCCCTCAGCGCCGTCCTGGCGGCCCCAATGGGCGTTCACGTCGCGGCCGAAGCCCCGATCACCGGGCCGCATTTGGCGGGTCTGCGCCGCGCCGGGCTTCCAGTCCTTCGCCGGGCGCCAACCGTTCTGGCGGACCTGCACCAGCCCGGCCTCGAAACGGTCCGGGGTCGGCACCGACCGGTCGGCCCACATCAGCGCACGCTTTACGTCCGTCTCGCTGTACCCGGCCTTCAAGGCTGGCAGCAGCATGTTGCGCAGCACGACGATCGGGTCGCCTGTGCCCCGCCACACCAGCGGGCAGCCGAACGACTCACGCTTCGCCAGCCACTCCCGGCCGGTGCCAGTCGCCAAGTCGTTGAGGGCCTTCGCCTTCGCCTGCTCCGTCTCAGCCGGGTCGGGCAGATCCTCCGACAGGGGCGGCTGCTCGGCAGTCGTCGAGGACTTCGGCGAAGCCTTGCCGCGCCGTACCTGCGAAGCAGGTACGGAACCCGGGTTAGTAGTTAGAGGGTCAATAACAGGGTTGGGGGACTCTGAGACCCCCCGCTGTGAACTTGCAGTCCCCCCGTCGCGGTCCACGAGTCCCCCCGTGTCCGAATTGATGGGGTGACTTGAAGTCCCCTCGTCCCTATTCGCGAGGGGACTCGCAGTCTCCCCGTCGTTCTGCCTGCGCGGCTTCGGCTTCCCGACATCCGCGCGACGCTTCGGAGCCTCGGCCGGCGGCAGATCGGGCCGGTCCTCCGGGCGCAAGGCGTCCATCTGCTTGCCCAGGCGCTCCTTGTTGACGTTCTCCACGTTCGGGAACCAGGAGTACGGGATCATCAAGTCGCGGACCTTCGGGCGGCGGTCCGAGCGGATGTGCTGCACGAGTCGCTGGTCGCCCAGAGCGATCAGGCCGCGCTCCTCCATGTCGGCCAAGCGGCGGCGAACCGTGCGAGGCGAAAGCAGAGCGCGCTCGGCGATCGTGTCCTCGGACAGCCAGCAGCCGCAGCCCGAGCCGTCGACCTCGTCGCCCATGATCACGAGGATGGCGCGTTCCTCGACGTTGGCGGCCGGGGCGTCCTTCGCGCCCCACATCATCCCGGCGAGGCTCATGCGGCCACCGCCGCGGTGCGGTCGCTATCGATGCGGAGAATGCCTGAGGTCTTGATGCTGGTGGTGCTCATCGGGTGGGTCGGCTCCCTCTAAGGTGCGCAACCCCCGGTGCGGTGCATGTTGTGACCATGAAGGGATAGGACACGCGTTGTCCTATCCGCTAGCATGGGCATGCCCTCGCACTCTGGGGTAACAACTGAATGCATGGGAAGCAGTGCTTGACAGCTCGTCAGCCTGCGAAAAGTCGGTAGACACTCACTCTGTTTGTCACGCAACGCGATCTAGGTCGGCTCCCACTGACCCCTTGATCGCCCGGCTCACCTCCTGTTCTCTTCGGTTGTTGCTCGCGCACTTGCCTCCGCGCATGGGTGTTACGAGATGGCACACCGGGCCCCGCTTGTCGAGAGCGGGGCCCGGACTTTCTCCGGCCTTTGGGAACGCTCCCTGGACCGGATCAGTCCGTAGGTCAGCGATCGTAATGCCTTGATCGCTTCCAGTTGAGCTCACACGGCGCTCGCGCGACCGTTCAAACGTCAAGTACAGAGGCCGATCGGTTGTTCGGTCCCTTGCAGTAAGCGTGCAAATTCGCTACAACGTCAGCCCTGCCCGGCGGCTTTTGGCCGGTTCCTGGTGCCTCGCTCCTTTCCCGGGGGCAGCTTGAGCACGGGCTCGTACCAGGCGTCCAGCCACTTGAGCTGGCGGCAGGCGCGCATGGCCTTGCCCACCGGCCAGGTCGGTGACCATCCGTCCTTGATCGGTTCAGGCAGCGCACCGGTCAGCTTGGTGCGCAGGAACTCCATCTCGGCGAAGAACGGCGAGCCCTCGCGCCGCTTGTCCATCTTGAGCAGCTCGGCCGCGACCGCTTCCGCTTCGGCGTCCCGGCCGGCGCGGGCCAGCGCGATCCGCTGTTCGACGAGCCGGTCGTAGTCCTCCTCGTCGATCGGGGAGATGTCACGCAGCCGGTCCCGCCAGATCCCGGAGAGCATGTTCAGCTTCTTGACGGTGGCGTACTGGCGCTGCGAGATGACGTGCAGCCCCGCCATGGTGATCCGCCGGTCGTCGCTGAGGTAGCGCTGTTCGCGCTCGGCGGCGGTCTCGCGGCGGCTGGGGTCCTCGACGATGAACCACTGGTCGGCCTGCCGGCGGCTGGGGTCGCGTTCGATCAGCCGGACAGGTCGCGGGGTCGGGTTGAACTCGGCCGGTGGCGGTAGCGCTACGGCGAGCCTCGGGGCCATCGGCGGCCTCTCTTCGCAGGTCGGGGGCTTGATTCGTGTGGCAGGTGCCGGGTGTTGATCACCCGTCGCTCCGCAACGCTACTCCACCTTTGGAAAGGCATGCAACTTGTTGGGGGCGGTTCGCGTGTCGGGTGTTCGGCCATGCTCACACACCCAGGTCGTCAGGGTCATGCGCTGCCAGGGCAGCCACGGCCGCCACAACGTTCGGCGGGGCCGTGCCGGTGAACATGGCGCGCCAGTCGACCTCCCCGCACTGGCAGCCCGGCTCGTGACCGTCGCCGGGCGCCTGGTGCTCGGACAGCGGCCGCCGCCGGATCACCACGGCGACCACGGCCAGGTCGCCGCGCAGCAGCACCGACACCGACCCGGCGCCCTTGACCGCGCCCATCAGCACCGCCGGCGTCACCTTCGGCAGCTCGCCGGGGTCGCGCCGCTGCGTACGCCATCCAGCCGCGGCCAGCTGCTGCTCGAGCTGGGTGATCCATTCGTTGGTCACGGCCAGGACCATCGCGACCTTGGTCCGCGCGTCAACGTCCCTCATCGGTTCCTCTCCTCGCAGATGCCAAGCGGCGCCCGGGCCAGCTGGTGGCCGATCGGGCGCCGCAGTCCAGCAGTTCAGGCGACCCGCGCCTCGAGCTGCTCGGTTGTCACATGGTTGAGGCCGTCCGGCCCGGCGAGCTCCTTGCGCAGCGCGACCAGCCGCTCCCACCGCTCGGTGGGCACGAACCGGTAGCCCGAGACGGGTGCGTCGCAGTTCCACACCCAGCCGCCGGCGGCGCGCTGCGCCTTGTCGATCGCGGACAGGACCTTGCTGATCTCGTGGGTCTTCCACCAGAACGTCCCGGTCGGGCTCGGCCCCTTGTCGCGCCAGGCGGTGAGCGCCTCCCAGGCCAGCCAGGGAGTGTCATCCGCCCACACGTCGCCGCCGCGTTCGACCATCGACAGGTCGCTCATCGCGCGGCGCAGCGTCTCCGCTGCGGGGGTCAGCTGCCCGGTCAGGTCGTCGATGCTGATCGGCGTGGACTGCTCGGCCACGTCGATCATGTTCAGCTGGCGGGCGCTGACCCACCGATTCGTCGTTCCGTGCTCGGTGGGGATTGCCGGCAGCCTGAGCGCGGTGACGCCCGCACGGAAGGTGCCTTCCACGTGGCGGGCGTCGGCGCCGCGCATGCCGGGCACGACGAGGCGCTCCCCGTTGGCGAACCACAGCGTCACCGTCGAGCGGCGCTGCTCGAGGCGAGGGACGACCACGGTGGCCCCCCACACGTCGGTCTCGACGACGTCCCATCCCGCGACGGCGACGTCGGTGGTGGTGTACTGCTCGGCCGCGCGCTCGACGGCGTGCTCCAGGTGCCGGAACGCCAGCTGGGGCGCGTCCTTGTCGGCCGGGCGGCCGCGCTCACTGTTCGGCTCGTAGGGCAGCTTGTTCTCGTCCAGCTCGACGCCGGCGGCGAGGAACTCGTGCACGTACCAGCCGTAGGTCGCGGCGGGCGGCTCGGCCGGCTCGAACGCGTACTGGAAGGTGAGCAGCTCGTTGGGGATGCGCCCGTATCGCAGGGCGAGTCCGGGCTGCAGGTCGGTGGCAGGGAGGGTTTGGGTCATGCCAACCAAGCTATACCCCCTGCCCTTTGGTATGCAACTAGTCGGTGGTTACCCTGGTCAGATGGCAGGGCAAAGCAATGGGGGCCCGGCCACCCGGCCGGACCCCCATGCGATCGGAACGCGCGCTTACCTGTCCAAGCCCTCCAGCAGCGCGGCCGCCACCACACGCCGGGCGTCCGCGTCGAGCCGCTGCGCCAAATTGGCACCCACCTCCACCGGGGTCTTGCCCAAGCGCGCGACCGCCCGGTCGATCGGACTGGGCCGCTGGGCGCGCTGCGCAGGGACGGGCGGCACCTTAGGCGTCTCCCCCGGCTCGGCCGGCTCCGCGGCCGCCGCGGTCAGCTTGCCTCGCAGCCGCAGCACCTCCTGCAGGTATTCGATCTGCTCCTTCTCCGCCTTGCTGTGCAGAGACCCGCGCAGCTCGCGGATCGGCAGCCGATGCTGGCGGATCAGTTCCTGCGCCTCGGGCGACAGCTTCAGCAAGTTCAGGCGGTGCGCCACCCATGGCTGATCGTGGCCCAGCTCGCGCGCGGCCGCCGACTGGTTCCGGCCGCACGCCTCGAACACCTCGGCGACCGACTCGGCCTCCTCGATGAGGTCCAAGTCCTGGCGCTTGAGGTTCTCGACCGCGGTCGCGGCCTTCCACCGCTCAGGCGAGTCGGCGAACTCGTCCTTCACCCGCACGTCCAGGTCGATGCCCTTGACGATCGCGGCGGCTCGCCGGCGGCCGCCAGCGAGCTGCACGTACTGCGCATCGCCGATCGTCTCCTCGAGCTCGGGGAAGATCCGCAGGAACGCCGCCCGCGTCGCGATGGTCGACGCCTGGATCTGCCCGGTCGCCATCGAGTCGCCCAGCTCGCGGATGTCCTTCGACCCCGGGTCGATGCGCCGCTTGTTGAACGGGTTCGGCGCGATCAGGTGAGGCGAGATCGACGTCGGGTGCTCTGGCGCCGCACTCCCCCGCTGCGCCGGCCGCTCGTCCGGCTCGTCGATGCTGAACCGCCGCGACAGGGCGTTCGTCGCCACGGACGTGTTCGGCGGCGGCAGCGTCTTGCTCATGCGGGCACCTCCGCGAAGTAGTCGTCCACCCGCTTCGCCAGCGCCACGTACGCCACCGACGAGTCCGCCTTCGGCTCGTGCTCGATGACCGGCAGCTTCAACCGCCACGCCTCGCGGATCGCGGTGCGGTCACCGATCTCCCCCACCACGTCGACCTCCTCCATCGCCAGGTAAGCGTCACGGGTCGACGTGGCGATCAGGCCGCGGCGCTTGTCGTAGAGGTTGATGACCAGGCCGATGATGTCCACGGCCAGCTCCATCTCCTCCTCCATGGTGCGGATCTGCGTGAACAGCAGCCGCAGCGCGTTGAGCGACGAATCCTCCGCCTGCACCGGGATGAGCAGGCCACCAGTACGCGCCGTCTCCCCCTTGCGCCGGCTGATCGCCACGAGACCGTTGTCCGTGAGGGCGCCCAGCTCGGGCGGGCAGTCGATCAGGCAGTAGTCGTACGCGTCGTCCAAGGCGTCGAGCAGCCGACGCAGCCGGTGCTCGCGGTTGCGAACCTTCCCGCCGTACAAGTCGGGCTCGAGCAACACCATGTCGAGGTTGGTCGGGATCACGTGCAGATTCGGCCGGTACTCGACGATCAGCTCGCCCAGCTCCCCCGACCACTCGCCGATCAACGCGCGCTTCAACGTCGCCGGCTCGACCGCGTTCGGCAAACCGAGAGCGTCGGTCAGGTGGCCCTGCGGGTCGAAGTCGACCAGCAGCACCCGGCGGCCCGACGCGGCCAGTGCGGCGCCGACGTTAAGCGTCGTCGCCGTTTTCCCGACCCCGCCCTTCTGATTCGCGACAGCAATACGCCTCATGCAAATTCCGATCCTGATGATGTGTGTGGGAACTGCTGCGCACCATATCGGTCGCGCACGCCCACGATCACGCCCGCCGCGCTGCGATTCCTCCATTCGCACAGTGCGACTCGCGACGGGTAATCATGTCCGCGGACATACTTCGGGCCGACGACACGACCCGGGGTATGTCCGCGGACATAGCTGACCGACCCGGGGAGTCTCGACCGTAAGGCTCGGAGACCGGCGAGTCGGAGACCCGGAGACCCGGCCGGGACCGCGGCCGCTGGGTCAGTAGCGGGTCTCGACGGCTGGGTCTCGGGTGGTGTCGAGTCTCGGACGTCGCGCACGACGGAGACCGGTCGGGTCTCCGGAGCCCGGGCGGCACCCGAGACCGAGACCCGCGTTCGGAGACCGCGGAGACCCGTACGTCGGGTCTCGGCGGCACGCGGCGAGACCGACGCGGGGACCGCGACGGAGACCAGCGCCGGGGGAGACCGACCGTGGACCGTCCGCCGAGACCCGACTACCGGCCCTCTGGACCCGGCAAGCTGCGGGTCTCGCGGACCGACTCGTAGCCGTCCCGCAGTGCGCCGTACCGCCGCACCATGGCGGCCAGCTCGGTTCCGGCCGGCAGCTGCACCGGACCGTCCGGGCGCAGCCACCACAGCACTTGGCAGACGGCCGCCGCGAACGTCGCGGAGGGGTTCTGGGCGATGTGCTGGTCGCTGGCGTCGAGCGCCTCGTTGACCTGGTCGTGGAGCCGCACTGGGACGTGGCGCAGCAGTTCGTCACGCTCGTCAGCAAACAGCTCTGCGGCCCTCCGCAGTGCCGCGTGGTTAGCCTCGAGCCAGGCCGTGCGCCGGGCGGCCCTGGAGGAGGGCGCGACCGCCAGCTCGCTCTCGTATAGTTCGCGCAGCTCAGCGGCTTGGCGGGGGAGGTCGGTGCGGCGTCCGGGACGCCGGTTGTCCCGCCATCGTTCGATCGTTGAGCGCCGCCACCGTGGTCGGCGCCGGTTCTTCGGGGTGTCCGAGTCTGGGTCGTCCGGCGCTGGAACGCGGCGGGGCTTGCCTTCGGCCACGCGCTTCTCGTCGCGCCATGCGTAGGCCCGCCAGGTAGAAGGCTTTCGGCCGAGCAGCTCGGCGACCTGGTCGATGTAGAGCAGGGGATCGTCGTCGTCAGGGGTGCCCATGACGCGACCTTACAACTCCAGTGTTGCGCGGGGATCAGCATCCCAGTGCACCTAAGAACGGTGACGCTGCGTTGATCTATCCATCTATCCATCCCTACCCCCACCGGTACGCGGGGAGGGGGGGTCTACGTGCCCGGAAACGACTCAACCCCCGCCGTGGCGGGGGTTGAGATACGTGATGGATAGATGGATAGATCCACGCAGAGTTACCGGCTGCGGGGGAGCGCGGTCAGGTCGCCGCCGGCGGCTGATCCGGGGGGATGAGGTGCGCGAGCTCGGCCGGTACGCGGCTGCGCTGGCCCTTGTCGATCAGCATCCTCACCACGGCCGCGGGATCGACGTAGCGGTGCGAGTCGGGGCGGTGCGGGAAGCGGCGGCCGCCCTCGATGACGCCGTCGTCGATCCAGGAGTGAAGGGTGCGCACCGAGATGCCGAGCAGCTCGGCGGCCGGCTCGAGGCGCATGGTGCCGTCCGGGTGGAGCATCGGCAGGGGGCCTCGTCGTCTTGGCCCTGGCGGTGGCCCGCCCTCGTCCCTCTGCACGTCGAGCCCCCCTCGGCGAAATGCGGTTGTGGACACGCAGTCTCCCAGACGTTCTCCGCGGGGAGAGTCCGGTGCTGGACAGTCTCCCGGAGACCGGCTTGATCTTGGTGGATGAGTCTCGGTCTCGGCGAGTCTCGGTGCTTTGACCTGCGGGTCTCCACCCGAGTCTCCATGTAACCTGCAAAACCTGCAAAACCTGTGGCATGATGATCGCATGCCCGAGACCGAGACCCACTCCGTCGAGACTCCGGAGACTTCCGTCGAGTCTCCGAAGACCGTCTCCGAGACCCTGGCCGCGATCGCCGAGACCCTGACCGAGACCGACCGCGCGGCCGAGACCGTCGAGACCCGCGCGGCCTCCCGTCCGGTCTCGGGTCTGCGGTCTCCGGTCTCCGAGACCGAGACCCGCCGACCCGCCCCGCGCCGCACGATCCGAAAGGTCGTCGTGCACAAGCACACCGGTATTCGCCGTCCGGCCCGGCCGCTTTTCTCGCGGACACCGAAAACGGCGGATGTGAAGAAGCAGGAGAACGGCGAGCAGGTGATGCCGCTATCCGTCCGGCTGCTCGGCGGATTCGGCCTCACGATCCTGAGCGGACTGGTCGCTGTGATGGCGTCGGTCGGCCAGGTGCTTTTCGCCAAGGCGCAGGGCGCGGTGGAAATGCTGTGGCTGCTCGGCCACGACATCACCCCGTACTTCGCGCCTGCCCTGTTCGACCTGTCCGTCGCCGTGCTGCTGGCCCGGGGTCTTCGCGCGGCCTACAAGAACCGGTCGCCGTGGCCGTACTGGATCGCCGGGTTCGGCGTCGGCGGCTACTCGATGTTCACCAACACCCAGCACGAGGGTGCGCTGCTGTTCGCCGGGGCCAGCGGCATCCTGATGCTGATCTGGTTCCTGAACCTGTACGGCGACTACGTCGACCTGGAGATCGCCGCCGAGCGGCGCGCTGCGGCCCGGCCGAAGCTGATCCTGTCGGACCTGATGCTGTCGGCGCCGCGCACGGCGATCCGGGCGCAGATCATCGTGTCCCGCAAGGACCTGCCGCGGCGGGTCGCCGAGCTGGCCGCCGAGGGCAAGCCCACCAGCGAGCGGGCTCTGGCGATCAAGATGGCGGACCTGTGGCTGACGCTGTTCGATGACCGGCTGATGGCCGAGCTCGCGGTGGCCGGCCGCAAGAACGGGGCGCGGAAGCAGGCCAGGCGCAAGGCGAAGCTGACCGCGTGGCGTGAGGTCGACCGGCGGCTGGGGGAGGAGCTGGTCGATCTGACCGGCATCGAGATCGGCGAGGTCACCTACGCCGCGCCGAAGCCGCAGCCCGCCCCGGTCGTCGTCGAGCCGCAGCCGCAGGCCGAGAAGCCGAAGGAGCGCCCGGCCAACGCCCCGGTGTCGCCCGCCGCTGGCAAGTCCGAGCTGCCCATGGACGGGCTGCCCGTCATCACCGACCCGGCGCTGCGGGCCGAGGCCGACAAGGACCTCAAGTACCTGGTCCGGATCATCACCCACCCAGACTTCGACAAGGGCCGCTGGCACTCCCGCAAGGACGACTTCAGCAAGGCCGACATCGAGACCGCGACCGGCATCGTCGGCAGCGGCACCCAGTACCGGCTCATGGTGCTGGTCAACAAACTCCGCGACCTTCCGCTGCACGACAAAACCGCCGCCGCTTGAAGGGAGGCACCCGGATGACCGCCCAGCCCCACACCACCAGCTCCGACACCGGCGCCGCCGGGGACACCCCGAAGAAGACCACCGAGGCTGCACCGAAGCAGCCCGAACACACGCCGGCCCAGGACACCGACATCGACCTGCCGCTGGGCGTCGGCGACGACGAGCAGCCGATCATCCAGACCGGCGGCGTCACCAAGGACCAGGGCGAGCCGAAGCAGGACAAGGTCCCGGCCGCCCGCAAGGAACGCCTCGTGCCGGCCGCGCCGCTGCTGACCATCGGCGGAGGCTCGTTCGCCACGCTCGTGCCGATGATCGCGCAGGCGGCCACCCCGTCGCAGATGCTGTGGCTTGGTGGTGGCGCGGCCGCCGCGACCGCGCTCGGCGTCGGCGCGAAGGTGTCCCGGGGCAAGAACGGCCGCGCCGGTCGCCGCGGCGGCGGGCGCAGCGCCGCGTTCGGCAGCGGCGGTGTCGGCGGCGGCCGCCGCGGCGGGCTGCTCGGTGCGCTGAGCTCGCTCGGCGGCGGCGTCGGCCCTCGCGCGACCAAGGGAGCAGCCGGGGGAGTGGGCCGGAAGACCTCGGCCGCTGGCGCGGTCGGCTCGCCCGGTTCCCGCGCCGGACGCAAGGGTGCCGGTCTGCTCACCGGCAAGGGCGCCGGCCTGCTCACCGGCAAGGGCCGCGGCACCGGGGTGGGCAAGACCGGCGGCAAGGGACTGTTCGGCGCGGGCAGCCCGCAGGCCAGCGGCGCGACCAGCCGTGCCGGTAAGACCGGCAAGCACCGTGCTGGCCGCGGCGCGCCCGGCGCTACCCGCCGCGCGGCCAGCACGGTCGGCCGGGCCTTGGCCGCGCCGTTGCGGGCCGGAAGCTACGGGCTGGACGGCGCGAAAGGGGCGTCCAGTGCCGCCGAGGCCGTCCGCCGGGCCCGCAAGAAGCACCGCAAGGACGCGCAGAAGGGCCGCACCCGCAGCCCGTGGCGGGGCTGGGGCGCAGCCCTGGCCGGTCTCGGCGCGTACGGGATCCGCCGCGCCGGCCGCGGACTCATCCGGCTGTGGAAGTGGACCCCGCCCGAGCCGCCCAGCAACGACCCGCCCAAGCAGCGGGTCGCGAACACCATCCGTCAGGACCCGAACGCGCCCCAGCCGCGCAAGGACACCCAGTCGACCAGCAAGCCGATCAGCGTCCCGAAAACGCCGATCCAGCCAATCAGTGCCCCCCAGCCCACCAGCAACGGAGCAAAGACCATGTCAACCGGACGCCGCCGCCGCGGTAACAGCGCGATCCTCACCCACATGCACGCGGCGCTCGCTGAGGCCAAGCGCCGCGCCAATGCCGGGGCACGCCCGGGAATGCTCGAAGTCGTCGACGACGCTCACGACCTGGCCGAGGCCGTCGACATCATGGCCGAGATCCTGCGGATCGAGAGCATCGCATACCAGCGGATGCCGTTCCACCGCGCTGTGCTGGCCACCATGGCGAACGCGACCTCGTCGGTGGGCAACGCTGCGAACGTCATGAAGACGGTCAACAGCACCGCCGAGCAGATCCACAGGGAGCAGCTGGACAAGCTGCGCAACCCGCAGCACGCCAACGAGCAGATGTGGGACCAGTCGGCCAACGGCGGCGTGAACGGAGGTGCCTGAGATGGCTGGCCGCCCCCTGCAGCTGGACACCTCGGCCAAGCACGGGCCGTGGTCGGCGGCGATCGCCGCGACGGTCGCCGCCCTGGCCGCGACCTCCATCACTGACGCGCTCGAGTCGCCGGTCTGGTACGTGCCGGTCGCCGCGAACATCGTCGGCTTGGTCGCCTTCTGCATGGCCCTGGCGAAGGACTACTCCAAGGGCGCGGCGGTGTGGCGGCTGCTGTGCTGGATGGCCGCCGGCGGCTGGTCGATGTGGGTGCGCACGCACGAGCAGGAGCTGCCGTTCGGCACGCACAAGCAGGTGTGGTGGGCGAACGCCGAGAACTGGTACCTGGGCGTCGTCCTGGTCGTCCTCGGCGGCATCACCGCCGGGACGATGGCGTTCCGTCAGGTACGGGCCGCCGACCGGGCCGCCGCCGAGGCGCGCCGGATCGCGCAGGAGGCGATGGCCGGCAACGTCAACGACGAGAAGGCGCGGCAGTTCCGCATCGCGCTGGCCGCGACCCAAGGGATCGGCAGCTACGTCGAGGTGCACGACCCGCAGACGGGTAAGCCGGTCATCGACCCCCTGACCGGAGCGAAGCGCAAGGTGCTCGTCGGCGGCGCGAAGATCCACGGTCTGGTGCCGTGGCCCGAGCAGAACGGCCGCTCGCACGGTTTCACCATCGACGGTGACCTGCCCCCGGGTAAGACGTACGAGGACATCTCGAACCTCAAGAGCTTGGCCAGCTGGCTCGGCCTGCCTAAGGGCTGCGGCGTCGAAGTCGACGAGGGCAACACCGGCCGCAACTCGTTCATCGCCAAGGTGCAGACCCACGACGCGTTCGTGCACAACTACCCGTTCCCGTGGGAGCTGGTGAAGCCGCACAGCATGAAGGACCCGATGCCGCTGGGCGTCAAGACCGACGGCACGATCGCCGCGATCAACGTGCACCGCTACGGCACCGTGCTGGCCGGCGAGCCGGACTCCGGGAAGACCGGCGCCGAGAACGAGATGGGCGTGTTCGTGGCGACCGCAGTGGACGGCATGCTGATCGACTTCGACCTGTCGATGGGCATGTCCCGGCCGTACGTCGAGCCGTGGTTCCGGGCGCAGATGTCCGGTGACCCGGAGCGCATGGCCGCGGTCCCGGCACCCGCGATCGGCATCACCTGCCCGAACAAGGCGATCTCGTGGTTCGTCAGTGAGTGCCTGATCGATGCTGTCGGTGCGCGTAAGAGTGGCCACGCCCGATTCATGAGCAACATGATGCTCAAGCTGGGCCGCGGTCCGGCCGAGGGCGGCGTGATCGAGTTGTACGCCCGCGTCGACGAGGGCGGCGCGTACGGCGATGGCAGCCTGCTCGGCAACCTGACCCGGCAAAACCTCGGGCAGGTCTGGGGGCAGGGACGGCCCGCGCTGACACGTGGCCTGTTCGGCGGTCTGCGCGGCGTCGACGAGTTCATCCCCACGAACATCGCGTCGCTGTCGGAACACCGGATCATCCTGCGGCCGACCAAGGAACGGGAGGCTGGCCTGTTCCTCGGGTGGGGCGAGCTGCCCGACATCAAGCGAGCACAGCGACCCGGCATGTCGTACGTGAAGTCGGGCACCAACCCGCCCTACCTGCAGAAGTACTACATGATGGGCGACGGCACAGACGACTTCACCGTCGAGCAGCACGTCGCGCAGATCGCCGAGAAGTGCGCGCCGTGGCAACCCGAGCTCGACCAGATCACCAGGGACGTGTTCAACGCGCCCCGGGTGGTCGACGTGGACGAGGAGGCGATCAAGTTCTTCCGCGGCAAGCCTGGCGTCACGGACAACGAGGACGGCACGGTGACCGTCACCAATTTCTGGGAGAACCGGTGGGACATCGTCCTGCCGCTGATGTTCCCCGACGAGTACGAGAGCGGCCACGTGAAGCCGCAGCCGGTCCCGGCCGGCGCCGTGAACGCGACCGCCGCGAAGTCAACGATGAAGGGATCAGGTGGGATGAAGGAGCTGGGACGCGCCGCGCGTGCACTGGCCGACGATCAGGCCACGCTGGCGCAGAACCTCCAGGATCTGCAGGCGGCCGCTGACGAGGCGGAGCGCCGCCGCTTGGCCGGTGAGCCGCCCGAGTACGACGCCGCGGCGTGGGACCAGGAGGCCGACCGGCAGCGGGGCGGGCAGCAGGAAGAGGACGGTGCCCCGCTCGACGAGGCCGAGTTCCACGCCTGGCTCAACACGCTGCCGGTCGCCGCCGCGGAGCCGCACGTTCCGAACGTTGCCGCCGGCGAGAAGCGCGAGGTGAGCGAGGCGGCGCCGACGCCGAAGCGGCAGTCCCTGCTCATGCTGGCGATCATCGCGGAGGCGGGGGAGCGGGGCCTGCGGGTCAGCGAGATCCACGCCCAGTTCAACACGGTGATGGAGCGCCATCAGGGTGAGGTGTCGATCCAGACCATCGACAAGCGGCTGAAGCGGATGGCCGAGTCCGAGTGGGTGTTCCAGCCGTTCGGCCCGGGCCCGGGCGCGGACCCGAAGGGCCGGTGGGCGATCACCGAGCACGGCCGCGCGAAGCTGCGCGAGCAGGAGTAGCTCACGCACTGGGCCAGGTGCCGTTTAGCACTCTCCTACAAGTTCCATATCAAACGGCACTCGGGTAAGATCGGGGGCGTCAGCGGATCGGTCCGCTGACGCCCCCGAACCTGTTGGGAGCTGGTGACGGGGCCCCGCCGAAGGGCACGCGGAGAGGCACCGCGGCGCCCACCGGAGGCCAGCCATGCCTGAAACCACGAGCCGCGACCGACGGTGGCCGCCGCTTACCCGGGTCGCGGACGCCGTCGTTGACCACGTCGTCGCCGGGCAGACCGACCGGGTACGGACGGCACTGCACCAGCTCGGCCCCGCCCAGCTCGTCGGGCTGGTCCTCATCCTGGCCGAACGGGTGCACCCCTACCGGATGGCGCGTGCTCGTTACGCCGCCGCCACCCCCAAGTCGCCGGCCCCGGCCGACGACGGCCGCTGGCTGTGCGAGGCCCTCGGTATCGACCCTGCCCAGCTGAGGCAGAACACCGCCGCGTGACCGGCCACCGCGCCTTCTTCGAGCGCAGCTGCCGAATGGCCGTCCACAAGATCCGGTGGAATCCCGCGCCCGGCCATGAATCCATGCCCGAACGGATCACGCCGCCCCCGCCCGTGCCGGACATGATCATTCGCCCCTACTGCACCGACCACTCTGGAGAGTGATCACCATGAACGTCCGCCCCCTCGCTCTGGCCGCCGCCCTCGTCGCCGCCGCGTTCACCCTCGCCGGGTGCCCCGCCGACGCCGGGGACCACGGCCGGAAGCCCAAGGCGTCGCTCACCGACTGCGCGCCCGCCGGCACCGCCTCGTGCACCGTCGTGTCCAAGGAGTACGTGAAGGCGACCGGCGACTACGAGGTGTGCGTGAAGATGCCCGACGGGCAGGTCTGCGAGGCCGTGCCCGTCGACCTCTACAACGGCGCCCACGTCGGGAAGCCCTACACCGGGGCAGTCGGATGAGCGCCGCCGCCCCGGCGGTCACCACCGTCACCGTGCTCTACCGCACCACCCACGACCGCGGCGTGCACATCATCAACCGCGTCGCCGTGCCCGCCGCCCGCCGGATGCTCGACGCCTGGGCCCAAGGCACCGGCGAGCTGCAGATTCTCGCCGTACGAGGCGGCGTCACCCCGGAAGGCGTCGAGCGGCGCCCGGTCGTGGTGAAGGTGCCGTGGGCCGAGGTCACCTACCTCGACTTCGAGCCCACCCGCCCCGCCTGCGCCCGGGTCGGCTCGCACAACTGCGACGGCACCTGGCGCAACCACGACCGCGCCGACGACCAGCCGTTCGCCCCCGCCATCGGCGGTGCCCGATGACGGCCCCGACGCTCGCGGTCCCGCCCGCGTTCTGGTCACCCGAGCAGCCCGACGCGTGCAGATGCGACTACGCGCCCGTTCTCACCCCGCGCAAGGCCGGCGCCCCCCAGCTGGTGAAGGCGGGGGAGCCGGCCTACGAGATGGCGGAGAAGCGCAACCGCGACTACGGCTGCCTCGACGAGCGGATACGGCCACTCGCCCGGGACTTCTACCCGGTCGACTGGAACCGGGTCAACGACTCCCGCAACAACACCCCAGGCTGGCCGGACTGGGTCGCCTGGACCGAGCCGCTGCTCGAGCGCGGCCCGTGGGCTGACCGATTCCTGTTCATGGAGCTCAAGCGGATGGACCGCAGCCCCGAACCTGAGCAGGTCCGCGTCCTGACCAAGATGCTCAAGCTCGGCCACGCCGTCTACCTCGTCAGACCCTGCTGCCTGCTGTCGGGCCGCGTCGACCAGATCCTCGGCTGGTTCACCGGCCGCAAGCCCTGCTCGCCGTATTGGAAGACCCGCCGAACCGTGCAGACAATCGCCACCGATCCGGACCTGACCACCAGCGCGCCGATGTACTGGCCGCCGGACCCGGTGCCGCTGGCCAGGAAGAAACGCACCCGCGCTACCGCGGCGACCGCGCCCGCGGCCGCCGCGAAGAAGACCGGCCGCCTGGCGAAGAAGCCGGTCGAGCTGCCCGGCTGGGACGAGCCGGGCATCGAGCTGAGCCTGCTGCACGGCTACGTCGTGCCGATCCCGACCAGCGACGTGGCCGCCGACGCCGCGTACGCCGAGATCCGCGCCTGGCTCAACCGGGCCGGGTTCCCCACCGCGAGCATGACGGCGCCGCTGCGCATCATCGTCGGCCGCCTCTACCTCGCCGTGCTGTGCCCGACCGGCCTGGCCAGCGGCGGCAAGCCCGCGCCCCGGGTGTGGCGCTACGCCGCCCCTACCGAGCCGTTCCCGGCGGCCGCCGCGGCGCTGCTGTCCGCGACCGCGATCCCCGGATCCGGTGACGCCCTCGAGGAGGAAGTCGAACGATGGAACCCATGATCGACCCGGCCGAGATCGCGGCGCCCGCCAAGTACGAGCTGACCGACCAGGACCGCTCCATGCTCGACCTCGCCGCGGACTACCCCGACGAGGCGCAGCTGCTCAACGCCGTCCACGCCCTGCAGATGCCGGCCACCTGGTACTTCGCCAAGCTCCGCCAGCTCATCCGCACCGAGGCCGCGCTCGCCTACGACCCCGTCACCGTGCGCCGCCTCGACCGCACCATGACCGCCCACACCAAGGCGCGCCGCCCCTACTGGGAGTCCACCTGAATGGCCGTCCACCTGATCGCTGTCGCCCTCGGCGCCATCCTGCTCGGCGCGGTCGCCCTGGCCGCCGTCGCCCCGCTCAAGGACCGCCGCCGGCAGACCGGCGAGTTCGAGCACACCCGCACCTACCGCTCCCGAGCCGCGCGCCGAACCCGCAGCGGCCGCTGAGCACCCACCCCTGGCACGACCCAACTGAATAGCTGACCAAGGAGACCCTCTTGCGGTTCCGGACCCCCCTCACCGTCTCTGCCGTCTTCCTGACCCTCGGCCTGGCCGCCACCAGCTCGGCGTGCGCCGCCCCGGCCACGGCCAGCACCACCGCCGCCGGCGTCCTCGACGGCCCGCAGCGCGCACGGCAGTCCGTCACGATCACCCTGCTCGGCGACTCCACCGGCAACGAGAGCACCGAATGGTTCTACCGGCTGTCGGTGTGGCTGGCCGCGACCTGGCCCACCTACCGCACCGAGTACCGGCTGTTCAACGCCACCACCCAGGCGTACGGCCCGATCCACGTGCTGCGCCCCGGCAACGGCGGCCCCGTCCTGCGGATCTTCAACGGCAGCGTGCCGTCCAAGACCGCCGCGTACGCCCTCGACGCGACCCGCTTCGGCAAGCTGACCGGCCACGGCGGTGACCTGTTCCTGCTGTCGTACGGCCACAACGAGACCGGCTCCACCTACCCGTCGTTCGCCACGCTCGCGAACCGGCTCGCCAGCACCTACCAGGCGGGCATCATGCCGGTGCTGCAGAACCCGGAAGGCGCACCGTCCAAGACCCCCGCGCAGGTGAACGCGTACAAGGCCCGGCAGGCGGTGGTGCGCCGGCTCGCCACGGGCAAGCGGTGGCCACTGATCGACGCCGCCACCCCGATCGCCGCCGACAAGCGCGGCCTCAAGGCCCTCGTCCCCGACGGGGTGCACCCGAACGCCGCCGGCCAAGCCATGTGGCTGGCAGCCGCGAAGAAGCCGTTCATCCCCGCCCCGCGCAGCGTCAGCCGCGCGGCTCTCCTGACAGGAAACCGGTCATGACCTTCTACGTCGAGTACGAGCTGCGCTGCGACGGCGCCGCCGGCCCCTACGACTGCGAGCCTGCCATCTACGCCAACACGAAGGCCCGAGCCCTCGACGACGCCCGCCACTTCGGCTGGCTCATCAAGGGCAGCAAGCACTACTGCACCCGCCCCGAGCACCGAGAGAAGGCCGCCGTCAGCGTCGAGCCGAGCGGAGCCTGATCGTGTCATTCCAGATGGACATCTTCGGCGGCGAGACGCAGCTGCAGCAGCGGCCTGCCCCGCCGCGGCCGCGCCCCGTCCAGATCCGCGCCGAGCGGCCGGCCGAGTACGTCGAGACGGCCGACGGGTGGACGGTGGTCGTGTTCACCCTGATCCCGAAGATGGGGTGGGGGCACCTCGAGTTCCCGCACTACTGGGGCGGGCCGCCCGAGCAGCCGGTGTGGCGGTGCGCCCGACACGGCGAGGTCCCGCCCGGCACGTTCCTGTTCACCAGCCGCGAGCACGCCCGCGAGGTCGTCGCGCAGGCGTTCGGCCACGACCGCGACGTGTACCAGCACATGGGCCGCATCGAGATCCCCTCTGACGACAACCGGCGGCGGCGGCGGTGAGCAACGGCGAGCCGTACGGCGTCGAGTTCGAGCGGCCGTGCGCGAACGACCGAGACCACGCCGGCGGGGACTGGTGCCCCGGCACGCTGATGTTCCACCCGTACGCCAACCAGGCGGCATGCCCCGAGTGCGGGGCGTGGTGCGGCCGGTTCGCGCCGCCGGACCTGACCTGCCCGCGCGACGCCGAGTGGGCAGCAGCCCGCCGGTCGGCATAGTTGCCCGGACGGCTTTCGCCGCGCAGACCGGGTGACACGAGCTCGTACCGCCGGCGTTGGCCGGGCAACTATGCTGCCGTGCCCGGTCGGCATAGTTGCCCGGCCTTTTTCGTCGCCGCTGACGCGCCCGGCTGTGGATAAGTCGTCACACGGCGGTCGGCATAGTTGCCCGGAGCAGGGCAGATGTGAGCCAGACTCGCGGCAGTCGGCATGGTTGCCCGGACGCTGATCCGGACATTCGGCGTATACGGGCCGGATCGTGACCGCGCCGGTTATCCACAGTCGGCATGGTTGCCCGGACTGATCCACAAAACGGGTTCCGGTCGGCATAGTTGCCCGGACTGGTGCACGACACTCTGTGGATAACCCCCTTGAACAGGGGGTTCTGCGGTGGGTTATCCCAGCATGGTTGCCCGGACGAGTCGGCATAGTTGCCCGGCCCGGTCGGCATAGTTGCCCGGACGCCTGCCACGTTTCCGCAGGTCAAGACCGGTTTTTCGACGCCCCTTGTAGTTCGGCTGTATAGGAAAATCCTATAGACGTCGGCGGGCCGGTCCTGTGCACAACCGCGCCGCAGGCCGACACGCCGGAAGCGACAGAAGTTGATCCCGCCCCCTCCGACACGCCATGCTCGTCGCCATGCCGAAGCCGCCCAGCGAACTCGAGTTGGTCGAAGCGGTCGCCGCCATGGACGAACGCCTCAACCCGCTGATCGGCTACATGCCGTTCGAGTTCGTGCAGTGCGCGTTCCCGCAGAGGAAACCCCTCGACGACGCGACCCGCAAGGTGTTCCTGCGCCGCAACAACGGCCTGTCGCTGAAGATGGTGGCCGGCACGAACGAGGACAACACCAACATCGGTGTGCCGTACGGCCCCAAGACCCGCCTCGCGCTCGCCGCCTGGTGCCGGGGCATCAAGCTGCACGGCAAGTTCGTCAGCATGGGCCCGTCGATGGCGCAGTGGCTCACCGAGGACCTGGGCTTCACGTCGGCCACCGGCGGCAAGAACGGCAACAAACCCGCCGTCGGTGAGCAGGTCCGCCGCCTCATCCACGCCAACATCGAGGTCATCCCGCACACTGACAAGCTGCGTCACCGCGGCGGCGGCCTGCGCATCATCGAAGACTGGGACGTGTGGTGGGACACCCGCCGCCCCAACCCGACCACCAAACGCCCCACCCAGCACTCGTTCGTGGTGTTCACCGACCGGTTCGTACGGCTGGTCAAGGACGCCACCCCGGTGCACATGGAGACGATGGTGCGCCTCGGCCAGAGCGCGCTGGCCCAGGACATCTACTCCTTCCTCGCCGCCAAGCTGCCGAACCTCGAGGCGCCGTTCAAGCTCAACTGGATCCAAGCGGCCATCCAGTTCGGCAACGGTCCGATGCCCGAAGACCCCGCCGAGCAGTCCGGCTTCATCAGCGAGACCAAGCGCAACATCCTCACCCAGCTGCCCAAAGTGATGCGCGAATACCACGAGGCCAACGTGTCCCTCGCCGACGACGACAGCGGCCTGTGGCTCAAGCGCTCACCCGCGCACGTCCCGCAGCGCGGCGCGTGGGAACTCACCCGCGACCGGCGCCGCAAAACCGTCGAGCAGCGCCGCATGGAGGCCGCGGCCGCCGACCGGCTCGCCGCCGGCGTCACCGGGCGCCGCGCCAAGCAGAAGCAGAAGGGCCAGCTCGCCCTGTTCGGCTGACCAGCGCATCCGGGCAACTATGCCGACCGCGGCGACGGCCCCCGAACACGAGAACGGCGCCGGATCCCGCCCCCCATTCTTGGAGGGATCCGACGCCGTCCGATGTTCTGCCCGGCTGTGACGTGCCGGCGCCGCCACGCCTTCACGTCTCGGCTGGGCACCCCCCGCACAGCCGGGTAGCTCATCAGGTGCTCGGCCCGGCAGGGCAACCCCTCGCCGGAGGGAGGTCCGTGCCGCCGTGGATAGGGCTAGAACGTCCCTTGCCCAGCCGCGCCGAGCACCTGAGATCAATATGCCCCATGACCTGCGCCGCCGACTGGCCCACCCGTGATCGACTGTCCGGCTGAGAAACACCCTGCACTTTGGACTACGAGTCGCGCCGGCTCACCTGATCCAGCAGCTTCCGCAACGCCAACGTCTCGTGCAGGCTGGCCTCGCCGCTGACCGACAGCCGGTGCAGCACGCTCATCAGCGCCTGCGCCGCGGTGTGCAGTTCCCCGCCGTCGAGCATGATCACGCCTGGCTGGCCGTCCAGCTTCGCCCGCAGCGCTTCCACCTGCTGCAGGTAGTCCGTCTGCGCGGTGGTGCGCTCGGCCAGGGGGATCGCGTCGATCCGGTCGGTCTCGAGGTCGAACGCCGCCTGCAGCAGGTCAGCGTCGGTGCGATGCAGCCGCAGCCGGCGCGGCGGGTTCGTGCCTTCGGCCATGCCCTCATCATCCTGGCTGCAGCACCTGGCCGCTGCCGATCGCGTCCCACGTTCCTGGTGCGCCGCGGTCCTACCCTGATGCCGTGATCTTCGCAGCCGCCGTCCCCAAGGTCGACGTCATCACCGACCGCTTCGACTGGTGGAACGCCGGCGTCGGCACCGCCGGCGTCCTCATCGCGATCGCCGCCATCACCATCGCCATCCGCGCCGACAAGAAAGCCGACCGGATCCTCGCCGAGGAACGCCGCCGCGTCTTCGAGCTGGAGGTTTTGCGCGAGCTCGCCAAGGAGGTCGACGAGGGCAAGCTGGACACGGCCGCAGAGCACCCAAGCTTGATCGGCGAATACCGGCTACGCCTGCGGCTCCTGTCTAACCCGCCGCAGTTCTGGATCGATTGCCTAGACAAAGACACCGTCGCGATGATGGACCTGCTCGGCCGCCCGGAATATCGGGGCCTTGCGGACGCCTTCCGGAGCCTTGAGGCTCGCAGGGAAACCGTCCGCAGGCTGGCCAAGTACCACAGGCGGGAGAACGCCTTCTCACCTGACGAGCTGCTGGAGCTTGTTGTCGACGTCGAGACTGACCTCTACCCTGCGGACGAGCTGCCTCCCCCGGAAGGTCTCCCCAGGGCGACAAGGATCACCAAGGCGCACGACCACACCACCAGGACGCTCCGAGAGCTCGACTCGAAGATGAAGGGCATGCAGTGGGACGCGAACCGGGAACTCGTCCCCAGGTTGGCTGAGGACCTCGAGAAGTCGATCAAGCAGCTCATCGACCCGCCGCCGCGCCGCAGGCCGCCGTTCTGGCTGCTCGCGCCGTGGAAGTGGTCACGGACGTGGCGTGCGGCCGCCGCGTGGCTGCGGGACGGCCGCGCCTAGCCGTCCTCCGTCACGCCCCAGCTGACCCTCTGCGCTCGACGATCTTCGACACGACCAGGTCGACGGCCTTCTCCTGCTCGGCGGGGGAGCCCCGCAGGTGCCCCAGCCACTCGACGATCTCGTCGACCGTCCAGCCCGGCATCTGCGGCAGCAGCTTGACCGCGACCTGCCGGTCATGCCACGGCTGCGCGTACGCCCGCTCCGCCGCCGTCAGCCGGTTGTCGCGCTGCAGCGACTTCCACAGCTGCCACGCGAACAGGTACGCCTTCACGTCGTCGGCATAGGCACCCGGGTGCGGCGGCCGCGGCCGGGCCGCGAGCTGCTCCAGCGTGTACGGATCCTGCTGGTCGGAGTGCTCCGGATCCCAGCCCTCCGGGACCGTGCAGGCGACGTGCCCGGCCGCGCACCGTGGCAGCGGCACGTCCGCCGGCCAGTCGAACGCGGCCGGGGCCAGGTGGTAGCCCGCCCTGGTGCCGCTCGGCGCGCCGGCCGCACCCAACGTCACCCGCCGCGCGAAGTGCCGCCACTGTTCGCCGTTCACACCGTCCACGTCCCGTCACGCTCCCGCTTGAAGTCGACCAGCCAGCCCGGTTCGCAGTCCTGCACCGGACAGCTCATCGGCTGCTCCGACCACCACCGCAACTGCCCGTGCGAGGCGTCCACGTCGCAGCTGAACCAGTCCAGCTGCACCTCCAGCGGCTGCACCATCGCCCGCTGCGCCACCGCCCGCTCCACCCGCATGCCGGCCTCGTCGAACCGGTCGGCGACCACCGTCACGTACGTCGCCGCCCCGAGCGGGTTCAGCCGCGGGTACAGGGCGTACAGCGTCGACTCCCGCGTCGTCTCCAACCGCATCAGCACCCGCTGCCCAGCATGCTCAGGCGGCCGCGGCCGCTGCGGCAGCCCCCACTCCTCGACCGTCACCGCCGACGAGCCGCCCGGCCTTGCCACCGGCCGCACGTAGCCGACCTCACCGCACAGCAGGAACACCGGCTCCACCGGATCAGCGAACCGGCGCGGCGCCGCCTCGTGCGCGTACGGGTTCAAGCCCATCCACAGCAGCCACCCGCCCCGCACCAGCCTGCCGCCGCGGCGCACCCCGAACGTCGCGTCGAGCACCGCCCGCATCGCCGCGCCGGGCGCGACCGGTCGCGCCGGCAGCCTGTCCAGATAGCCGTCCACGTTCAACCCGTCCACCGACACCCTCCCCGATCCTGCGCACCGCCAGGGCGCGACACACCAACGCCTTCGGCATCTCCTGCCACCGGCCCGGCCCGACCACCGTCACCTGCAGCTGGTCGGCGAACTCGCGGATCTCCTGCGCGGCGATCCGGCGCGCCCGCGACGGCATCAGGTCGTACGCCTCGCGGTCCTCGATCGGCCACGCCACCTGCAGCCACACCAGCGCCCGCGGCGGCCGCCGCCTCACGAGCTGGTCGGCCACGTCCGGAACCCCAGATGCGCGCGCGACGCGACCGGCCCGCGCTGCTGCCCCTGATACCGGCCGACCCCCTCGGAGCCGTACGGCCGGTCCGCCTTACCCGACATCGCGAACACGCACAGCTGCCCGATCTTCATGCCCGGCCACAACCGGATCGGCAGCTCGCTGAGGTTGGCCAGCTCGAGCGTGACATGACCTTGGAAGCCTGGATCCACGAAGCCCGCGGTCGCATGCACCGCCAGCAGAAGCCGGCCGATGCTCGACTTGCCCTCGACGCGCGCCGCCAGGTCGTCGCCGAGGGTGATCCGTTCCAACGTCGACGCCAGCGCCACCGCGCGAGGGTGCAGAATGAACGGCTCGCCCTCCGCGACCTCGTGGCTCTGCATCCTCGGCGCGATCCTCGGGTCGAGCACCTGATCCGGCTCGAACGTCTTGAAGAACCGGTCCAGCCGCACGTCCACGCTCGACGGCTGCAGCATCTCCGGGTCATACCCCTCGATCACCAGCCAGCCCCCGGCGATCGCGTTGGCCAGGTCCCCGTCACGCAGCAGCATCCACCGACTCCGTCTCCACCAGCCGCAGCCGCCGCACCACGACCCGCAGCACCTTCTCCGCCACCTGATCCTCCGGATACGCGGCCGGCACGACCGCCCACCTGCGCGACGCCGCCTGCCGGTGCGCGCCCTCACCCGCCTGCCGCAAGAAGCTGGCCCGCACCGCCCGGTGAAACGCGAGCTCCTCCGCCTCGAACCGGTTCGTCTCACCGCGCTCCCGCGCCCGCGCCAGCCCAATCTCCGGGGCCACATCCAGCAGCACCGTCAGGTGCGGATGCCGGTGCTCGGTGGCGAACATCGCCAGCTCGCTGATCCGCCGCTCACCCAGCCCGCGGCCGGCGCCCTGATAGGCGATCGACGACCCCGCGTGCCGGTCCGAGATCACCACCATCCCGGCCGCCAGGGCAGGCTCCACCACCCGCTCCATGTGCAACGCCCGGTCCGCGGCGTACAGCAGCGCCTCCGCCCGCGCGGTCAGGTGCACCTCGTCGGCCAGCAGCAGCTCCCGCAGCTTCTGCCCGGTCACCGTGCCGCCCGGCTCCCGGGTCACCAGCACCTTCCGGCCGTACTCGGTGCGCAGCGCGTGCGCCAGGTGCGACGCCTGCGTGCTCTTGCCGGATCCTTCGCCGCCCTCCAGCGCGATGAACAGCCCGCCGCCGCTCATACCGCCACCGGAGCCTTGATCGCCGGGTGGTGCCGGTAGCCGGACAGCAGCACGTCGTCCAGCTCGTACTCGTCGATCGAGTTGCGGTGCACCAGGCCCAGCTCCGGGAACGGCAGCACCTCCCGCTCCAGCTGCAGCCGCACCTGCTCGACGTGGTTGGCGTAGACGTGGCAGTCCCCGCCCACCCACACCAGCTCACCGACCTCGAGCCCGGCCTGCTGCGCGAGCATGTGCGTCAGCAGCGCGTACGACGCCAGGTTGAACGGCACCCCCAGGAACAAGTCCGCCGACCGCTGGTACACCTGCAGCGACAGGCGGCCGTCCGCGACGTAGCACTGGAACAACAGGTGGCACGGCGGCAACGCCATCGAGTCGAGCTGGCCCACGTTCCACGCCGACACGATGTGCCGCCGCGAGTCCGGGCTCTCCCGCAGCCCGCGCACGAGCTCGTGGACCTGGTCGACGTGCCGGCCGTCCGGCGCCGGCCACGACCGCCACTGCACCCCGTACACCGGACCGAGATCCCCGGCCTGGTCCGCCCACTCGTCCCAGATCGTCACGCCCTGCTCGCGCAGCCACGCCACGTTCGACTCGCCGCGCAGGAACCACAGCAGCTCCACCGCCACGCTCTTGAAGTGCACCCGCTTCGTCGTGATCAGCGGGAACCCCTCGGCCAGGTCGTAGCGCAGCCGCTCCCCGAACACGCTGTACGTGCCGGTGCCCGTCCGGTCCTGCTTCTCCACGCCGTCGTTGAGCACCCGGAACAGCAGCCGCTCGTACTGGTCGTCCAGCCCGCTCACGCCTGCACCCCCGAACCGTCCAACGGATCGACCGGCCCGGCCTGGGGGAGCGCGGTCTCGTCGATCTCCTCGGTGCCCTGCACCACCAGCTGCACCACCTGGCCCGCGCCGTAAACGAACTCGACCAGCGCCTTGCCCGGCACCTCCGCCTCGTCCAACGCCGCCACGAACGCCCGCAGCGCCGACACGTCGATCAGCGCCGCCCGGGCCGACGCGACCTTCACCGTCTCCGTCCGCCGCACCTGCTCCATCACCGCAGACCCCTGCTTGCGCTTCGACGTCGTCACCGTCGTCCGCTCGATCACAGCCTCAGCCACGCGACACACCCCCGATCGGCGCGGACACCACCGGCGGCCGCGGCACCTCGAACACCAACACCCCGTCGACCAGCTCCACCGGCGTCCCGCCCGGCGCCAACGTCGACGGCAGCTCGTGCAGCTTGAAGAAGTCCCCCGCCGAGAACCCGGCCGGCCACTCCGCGCTCAACTGCACCGGCTTCTTCTCCGACCCCGACTGGAACCACGACAGGTTCTGCCGCACCCCGTGCGCGCACACCACCGGCGCCGCACCGACACCGACCCGCCGCGCCCGCCGGTCAAAGCCGAGCACCACCCCGTGCAGCAGACGGCCACCGTTCGCCGACTCCAGCAACGCCACCGCCGCCCGGCTCAACACCAGCCAGCCATGCGACACCCGCACCCGGGCACCCATCCGCTCGTCGACGACCGCCCGCGCCTCAGCCCGGTCGAACACCTCGAACCCCGACGGCAACACCTGCTCGAGCTCAGCCATCCGACTCACCCCGACCCGACAGCTCCCGCTCCGTACGCAGCCGCGCCCGCGCCACGTCCACCACCGCCGGCGGCAGGCCCTCACCGGCCAGCAGCCGCATCAGCACATCCCGCGCCACCGCAGCCGACTCCACCGTGTGCGGATACGAGTAGAAGCCACACACCGCCGCCAACACCGACCCGGCCAGCCGCGGATCATCCGCACCCAGCCCCGACCGGGCCAACTCCCGGCTCGCCTCCACGATCGCGTCCGGCACACCACGGCCCGGCCCGGCCTGCGCCTCGACCTCGGCCTGCAACCGCAGCACCTCGCCCGCCGCCGACCGGTGCCGCGCCTCCCGCAACTCCCGCGACGACCCATCCGGCGCCGACTCCGCCTCCGCCTGCACGTGCGCCCACACCCGCGACATCGCAGCGTCCAGCACCCGCTCGACCACCCGCACCCCGCAGATACACCACGCCGACTCCGACCCGTCCCCGTTGCGGCCCTCGTACCGCACCGCCAGGCCGTGCGAGAACTCACCGGCATCCGCGGGGGAGAACACCACCGACACCCGCCCCCGCGACGCGTCGCTCAGCGCCTCGAACGCCGCGCGCGCCTCCGCATGACCGGCCACAAGCGGCGGCACCGCGTTGACGGCCCGGAACGCCTCCGCCGACGACACTCCACCCTCGAGTAGCCCGGCCGGCACGCCCGACTCGGCGGCCACCACCGCAACCGCGTCCCCCGCCGCGTCCAGGTACGGCTGCAGCTCGACCGGCAGGCCCTTTACCACCTCAGCCGCCAACGAGTCCCGCTCCCCGGTGACCCTGGCCAGCTCTGCCTTGACCGCCTCAGTCTCCTCGTAACGCGCCGAGCAGCGCCGAGCCAGCGAGTCCCGCTCCCGCGAAGCCTTGGCCAGCGCGGCGCGCAGCTCCTCACCGTCGGGGAACCGCTCACCGTCGATCGGCCGCTGATGGTCGGCATAGTCGCCCGCGCTGTGCTCGTGCATGCCATGCTGGCCGTGCGCGTGCACCACCGTCCGCGCCTCGGATGACGCCCGCGGCGCGACACTCACCGGGCTCGCCTCGTTGAGCTTCTGCAACCGCTCCGCGAAACCGGGCGCCAGAGTCAGCCGCTGCTCGTCAGGCAGACCCGGCCCGTCCAGCCACGATGTCCCCTCCGAAGACCCCTCGCCGCCGGCGACCTCCCAGCCGCGCGCCTCCCAGTCGACGGGCTCGTCGACCGCGGGGGCGGGCTGGGCGTCCGGGTTGGCGAAGAACATCGCGTCACCTCGGGCGTAGACCCCGTGGCCGATCTTCGTCAGCTTCCCGCTGGCGTCGGCCGGGGCCGGGTCCTGGTTTGCCGGATTGGATTGCCCAGCAATCCGATAATCGGGCGAGTCGTGTTCGGGCTGCTCAGCCACGGGTTCACCTCTCAAGATCATCCGGCCGGACCCCTCCGGTCGGTGCGCCCTTAAAGGCAGCTATAGGTACGACGCTGAACTGTTACGACATGCCGATGACCAGCGGTTCCTTGTCGCGCTCTGTCATCGTTAAGATGCCTTATGCCTGATAGAGCTTTGGCCTCTGATCAAGACCGCAAGAGCGGCGCCGACGCGGCGGAATACCGGTTCGTCGCCGTGCTGTCGAGCGGCGAATATGAGGACCACCGAATCCACTGCGTCTTCGAGGACCCGGCCGACGCCGAGCACGCCGCCGACGCGCTGAACGCCGAGCTGATCTACCCGGAGTTCTCGGTCGAGCGGCTGCCCGTCGTGCCCGCCGGCCGGGTGCCGCGCAAGACCATCGTCTACACGATGGCCGTCGACGAGCGCCGCAACCTGGCTCAGGGCCTCGACCCCGTGCTCGTCGACAGCGAGGTCTGGGAATGGGAGGCGCCCGCGTTCGACGACACCGGCCACCGGGCCAACGGCGAGCTCTACCGCGCCCGGGGCACCGATCCCGACCGGGTGCGCGACGCGGTCCTCGAGCGCCTGGCCCAGGAAAGGCTCAACCATGCCTGAGGACACGACGCAGGGGAACGGCCAGGTCTGCATCAAGCTGCTGGTGAACGAGGTGCTGATGGAGACCTGGTACGCGGACCGGTTCGAGATCAGCGAGAAGCACATGATCGTGCTCGGCGACAACAGCGACGGGTACCACATCACGCTGGTGGAGTGGCACGGCCCGCGCGACGTGAGCCTGCACCTGGAGCACGAGTGAGCGGAACCGCCGAGACCGCCTACCTGTCCGAGCTGAGGAGCACGCATGGCTGACCAGAAGTCCGAGACCGAGGCCCGGTTCGAGATCGAGATCGTCGTCGAGGAAACCGGCGACCAGCTCGCCATCTGGAAGTCGGACCACAGCGAGTTCGCCGTGGGCGACGTGATCAACCTCGGCGGGGAGGCGGGTGCCGTGGTGCGGCGCCGCGAGTGGTACTCGCCGCGGGAGCTGACGCTGTGGTGCGAGCCGAAGCCGTGAGCGACCTGCACCTGGTCCGTGAGAACGCGATCGCGTACCTGACCGAGCTGAGGAGCAAGCGTGGCTGACGACGTCGACGAGCAGCTGGCCGCGGCCGGGTTCCCGATCGCGGCGGTCGACCCGGCTGAGATGGCCGAGGACCTCGAGGCATTCATGCGGGGCAGCGCGCGACTGGCCGAACAGGAGGCAAGCGCGGAGTTCCCGGATGGCGAGGTGCTCGAGTGACCACCACGACCGCGCCGCGCGCCCGTGACCTCGCGCTCTACCAGGAGCACGAGGCGGGCTTCTCCGTGCGTGACCTGGCCGATGACTACGGCCTGGAGCTTCGGGAGGTCCGTCAGGTCCTGGCCGACGTCGAGGCGTGGCTGGCCACCGTTCCGGCCGAGCAGCGCCCGGACTTGTCCGGCCCGTCGTTCCTCGTTGAGGTGGCCGAGGCGGAGGTGGTGGAGGGCGAGCTCGTCGACGACCCGCCGCCGACGCCGAGCACCGCGCTGGTGCACGAGGACGAGCAGCGTAAGCGGTGGACGCCGACCGGCAAGGCCGCCGCGGCGCTGGCCGGCCAGCTGGAGCGGTACGACCCGCAGGGCCGCCTCACCGCGATCGCCAAGATGTTCTACGACAAGGGCGAGTCGCAGAGCACGGTCGACACGATGCGCTTCCAGTGGATGCGTTTCTGCCTGTGGTGCTACGAGCACAAGCTGGACCCGCTGCCGGCCGACGCGGTCACCGTGCACAACTGGATCGGCGCCCATTGGGAGATGCGTGACGTCGAGGGGAAGAAGCGCGGCCGCAAGGGGCAGCCCTACTCCCCCAACACGGTGCGGCTGTCGCTGGCGGCGATCGCCCGCGCGCACCGCCGCTACTTCACGCAGAACCCGGCTGAGCTCGCCCGGTTCTTCTCCGAGAACCCCGGCGAGCTGGAGGCGGCGGCCGCGCGGAAGGGCCGCGACCGTGGCGCCCTGCCGACGCCGACCGCGCACCAGTACGTCACGCAGGCCATGAAGGGCTACGCCAAGGAGTGGTACAAGCATGGCTTCGTCGAGGACGTGGCCGCGTCGATCACGGTCGACGAGATGTACGCGATGGTGCGGACCTGCGACCTGAACACGGTGTGGGGCATCCGCGACGCGTTCCTGATGCGGCTGGCGGCCGACACCGGCCGGCGCAACAGCGAGCTCATGTCGCTGGACTGGGTGCACCTGAAGATGCTCGTCACCGGGGATGCCGAGGACGAGCTGCTCGAGGTGCGCATCCCGCTGTCGAAGACCAACCAGGACGGCAGCCGGTCTGACAAGGCGTACGTCAGCGCGGACACCACGCTGCACCCGGAGCTGGACACGCTGAAGCTGATGCGCATGTGGAAGGCGGTGTGCGCCGCTCAGGGCTTCACCAGCGGTCCGGTGTTCCGCAAGGTCCGCGGCACCGGCCAGGAACGTAAGGACGGTCAGCCGCGCGGCGTGATCCGCGACGAGCGGATGACCCGCAAGAACTACCAGGACATCGTCGCGCAGGCCGCGCACCTGTCCGGGGTGGACATCGACCCGGGCGACCCGGAGGGCGGCTACCGGCGCTGCGTGCCGCACATGTTCCGGGTGTTCATGGCCCGGCGTCTGCTGGCCGCCGGCGGCACCATCGGCCAGGTCTGCGACCAGGGCGGCTGGTCGCGCAACTCGCCTGTGGTGCTGCGCTACGACCGCGAGGCTGACGCTGAGCGGGCCGAGAACACTGCTGGCGCGATGATCCGGGCGGCCGAGTTGCGGCGCCGGGAAGCGAAGAAGGAGAGCGCCGACAAGGACGCGACGATCGCGAAGTTGTCCGGCGAGGTGGCGCGGTTGACCGCTGAGCTGCGCCGGGTGACCGGCGGCGGGTGAGCGGCGGAGGGCACGTGGTGCGGTGTTGCCCATGCGTGCCCTCCTGTCCGCGCCGTCGCCTCGGTGCGTGACAACGCCCCTGGCCGCACGAGGGTGCGTAGGGGTGGACGCCACCCGGCGACGGGCGGACGGGGGTGCTACATCGTGGACCGACCGGCTCCCATCGTCCGATCCACGCATTTGATGTTGTCACGCAGGGGCCAACCTTAGAGGACGCGGCGGCCGCGGTGGTAGGCGCAACGCGATGATCGACCGTTCGGTCAGGTTCGGCAGACGTTGGTTTCGTCGGCGTGTCGCGGGGCTGATGTGTGCGGGGAACCCGGCATAGCGTCGGCGCATGGTGACTGGTGAGACCGCGTTCGGGACGTTGTACTTCGCGGTGCGTGACGTGGCGCTGGCGCGGGTGCTGCGGTTCAACGAGTACGTGGACCTGACCGTGCTGGCCGGTGGGCACCTGTGGGATCAGCTACTGCGTGACTGCCAGTCGATGCCGTTTCGGTACGTGGCGTCGCAGGTGCAGCCGGGGGTGCTGCAGCTGGCGATGCTTGGTGGTCGGACAGCTCGGGTGGTGCGGCACACCAGCGACCCGGGGCTGGGGCCGTGGCAGTGGAAGGTGCTCGTCGACGTCGGCGCCGCTGGGGAGATCCCGGCGCCGCGGCAGCCCGCCGCGGCCGGTGCCGACCGGCTGTGAGGTCAGCGGCAGGGCTGGTCCTGCAGGTGGGTGGCGGCGGCCTGGCCGGGCGTGAGGTCGACGGGGACGAGCTCGGTGCCGAGCAGCACCGCGTACATGACGTCGAGCGGGCCGGTGAGCTGGTCGGCTCGGGCGGCGTCGGCGGCCGGCAGGTGCGGGCGTAGCTGCTTGATGGTGGTGGACAGGCGTTGCACCTCGCCGGGCTTGATGACGTTGCTGGTCAGCTCGGGGTCGAGTTTGTGGCGCATCGCGATCGTCTGCCAGTCGGAGGCGGCTTCGCTGATCAGGGTGCAGGCCCGCGCGCGGGTGAGTTTCGCCGCCGGTACCGCGGTGCGCTGCGCCCCGGCGGCGGGTGGGGTTTCGGCGGGCGGCATGCCCTTGAAGCGCCTCGGGTCGGGGCTGGCGGTGGCGTCGGCGCTGGCCTGGCCTGCTGGTGGGGCGGACACGACGGGCGCGGCGGCCGGTTCGATGCTGGTGGCGTTGGAACAGCCGGCGAGGGTGAGCAGCGCGGCGGCCGCGGTGGCGGTCGCGGTGTGGCGGGGCAGGCGCACGGGGGTCTCCTACGCGGGGGCGTGGGCGGGGCTCGAACAGGGTATCGGCCGGCGTCGCAGCCGGGTGCTACGCCACAGGCCGGTGGTATGGGCCTGGTGAGTTCATCCCACCGGGGTCGGGAACCGAGGGTCCATCGACGCATCGTCTGAACGGTCAGACAATGCGTGCACCGTGGTGGGCTGCCCCCATCGATGATCTCGGCCGCTATGGTGGGCGCCAGGTGTGATCGCGGAGGCAAACGCAACATGCCTAGCAAGACGGCGGCGGGCTATGGGAGTGGCCCTGGCGCCGACGGTGCGCTGCGCGCGTGCTGACGGGTGGCTTGGCATGAAGGAGTTCCAGAGTGCCTGGACAACAGGTGGAGTCTGCCCAGGGGCAGGCAGTTGAGGTCGTCGCCGGGTTCGACGGGTCCGCCGGCGGGGTCGAAGTGGTGGTGGTGCGCCGCACCGCGGGTGGCCGCTGGTTCGAGGTCGGCACCGACCGGGTCGTCCCGGACGCCGAGGTGGCGCGGCTGACCGGCCGGATCGGACGGTCACAGGACGACACGGCGCGCGGCGGCGAGGTGGGTGTGCCCACCGGGGCGGAGCTGCGGGACGCGGTGACGTCGTGGATCGCGGACTACACCGGCAAGGACGCGGAGCCGCTGAACTTGACCAACGAGCAGGCCGAGCTGGTGGCGCAGCTGTTCGCTGCGGCGATCCGCGACGGCCGGATCGCGGTGCCTGCGGCGATATCGGCGGCGATCGCGGGGGGTCGGGCGGCATGAGCAGCGCGGCGCAGCAGGATCTGGACGCGGTGTACGCCGCCCTCGAGGAGAAGCTGCACGGCGGGACGGCCGCCGAGCGGGAGACGGCGCGGGGCATCCTGCGTAAGGTCGCCCCGGAGCGGCTGCTGCCGGCGGAGCCGCCGGTCGGTGCGGTGCTCGAGTGCGACGCGGGCGGTGGCAGGGAGCTGATCGTGCGGGGCCGCAACGGCTACCGGCGGATCGAGCTGGTCGCGACGAACATGCCGAACCCGTTGCTGTCGTGGGGGTACGTGCACAAGCTGCCCGGCCTCGTGCGGCTGGTCCCCGAGCAGCCCGCCCAGGGCGGCGGCCTGGTCGTGGAGTTCACCGCGCCGTCGCGGCTGGCCATCAACGGCCACGAGCTGTCCTACGACGCGGTGGCGTCGCTGTCGGAGCAGTGCGAGCAGGTGCTGCGCGCCGGGACCGGGGCGGCGCGGTGATCCGGCTGCGGCTGGCCCGCGGTGGGGTGCTGATGCGTGATCCGCTCCCCCGCCGGCGGTTGTTCGGCGAGAAGCTGATGGCGGTGGCCGCGAGGGATGCGGGCAGCACCGTGCGGTGGTGGAAGAACGGCGACCACCCGGGCGACCGGATCGGTGAGGTGCTGCCCGACCCGATCGGTGGCGGCACCTACGTGCGGCAGGAAGGCGCGGTCGTGCGCTACTTCCGGCACCCGCAGTTCGACGGCGGGCAGGTCCACGACGGCTGCGGCCGCACCTGGCACGATCACGGCTGGATCGACTCGGGCGGCGACGGGTTGACGGTGTGCCCCGGCGACCACATCTGGACGGGCGCGGACGGGCGCGTGTTCGGCGTCTACAAGCCGGGCCAGCGAGGCCAGTCGTGATCGGGCTGGCGCGCGAGCTCGCGCACCACGTCGGCATGCTGTGGCGGCTGCGGCAGCTGCGCAAGCGGTGCTGGCACCACGACCCGTCCACCGGCACGTCGTGGGTGAGCCAGATGCTGATCAACGGCGGCATGGGCAAGAAGTTCTGGTGCCGCCGCTGCGAGCGGACGGTGTTCGTCTGATGTGGCTGTGCGCGCTGGCGGGGCTGCTGGTCGGGTTGGGTTTCGGGATCGGTGCGGGGGTGCCGGTCGGGCGGCGGCTGGCGCGGCCGCGGCCGGTGGAGTCGCGGCCGTACGCGTTGCAGCCGCGCCCGTCGCGGTTCGGTGACACCGACGCCCGGCTGGGCGTGCCGGCCCGGGCGCAGACGGGGCCGGACTGGTCGCGGTGGACGGAGCTGGGCGGCAACGGCGGCGGGGAGACGACGACGTGGCCGGCGCAGCTGGCCGAGACGCACGTCGACCGGCTTGAGCAGACCCGCGTGGAGGGCCTCGACCGGACCCGCGTCGAGGAGCAACCCGCGGCGGCCGAGGAGCATCCGGCGCCGCCGGTGGCCGAGACCCGCGTCGACCCGGTGTCAGCCACAGCGTTCCGGTGGTGGGAGCAGCCGCTGCCGGACGCTGACGCGCGCGGGGTGGCCCGCCCGCCCGGCCCGGCGGCGCCCGGGCAGCGCCGCGCCCGGATCCGGCTGGAGGAATCCGGCGAGTACGCGCGGATCCCCGGCGACCGTACGACGTGGATCGGCCGGCACTCCAGCGGCGACGACGCGGACGCCTGACAACACACGAAGGGCGGCCGCAGACCCGACCCGATCTGCTGCCGCCCTTCGCATGGTGGTGACCCGACGGGAAGCCCCTTCCCACCCGATCGCACCTGCCAGACAACAGAATATCCGACCTGCGGGGAGACGGAAACCGATGCGTTCCGAGCCGTGTGTGGTGTGCCGCCACCGTGACGCCGACGTGGTCTGCGACGACGACCGGGCCTTGCTGCGCGAGCAGCTCACCGACATCCCCCGCAAGCTGGCCGACCTGGCAACCCGGGTGATGCGGGCCAGCGGCGGCGACGACGGGCCGCGGGTGACCGCGACGAAGGTGGAAGCCGACTCGCCGGTCAACGAGCACGTCCTGTCGCTGCTGGCCGGCGGCAGCGAGCACGTGTCGGCGGTGCTGGTGCCGCTGGTGCGCCGCTTCCCGATCACCACCACCGTCACCGTGCAGCAGGTCGTCGGCGGTCGGACGGTGACCAGCGAGCAGCAGATCACGAAGTGGTTCACCGAAGCGGTCGGCGACCCCGACGGGCCACTGTCCTGGGTACGCCACGACGACCAGATCGGGGTGCTGCCCCCACGCGAATGGCTCGACGTGACCGTGCGGGCCTGGCGCGCCCAGCTCGGCCACCACGTCCCCGCCCGGTCGATGGGCGCGGTCGCCGTACGCCGCGGCGGCGGCGCGGTCACGTTCTGGCCCAAGCAGCCCCGCCCGCCGGCGCGGGCGGTGTCGGCGTGGCGGATGGGCGCGGCCGGGATGCTCGCGCTGCTGTCGTTCCCCGCCGGCCGGCGCGCGTACGCGATCGCCGCGGCGTTCGAGCAGCACCGCCGAGACCGAGTGAACGCCTACCTCGGGCTGCTCGGGCCGCTGGCCGCCGCCGACCGGCCCGAGGACCCGCTGCTCGACGACATCGAAACCCGGTTCGGGGAGCCGCCGCGCTCGCAGGCGATCGCGTGGGACGTGGACTACCTGCTGACCTGGCTGGACGAGGCGTGCGACCGGGACCTGGGGATCGCGGAGTTCGCCGGCGAGCTGGCCACGCTGACCGCCGAGCTCGAGCGGGCGCTGGGTGAGCAGCCCGAGCAGACGTGGATCGGCCGGTGCCCGGCCATGCTCATCGAGGAGCGCGACAGCGACGACGGGGAGGCGGCGGAGGTCCGGCGGCGGCCGTGCGGGGCCGGGCTGTGGCACCAGCCCGGCTGGGCGCAGGTGCCGTGCCCGCGCTGCCACGCCACCTGGGACGTGCGCGGCCCGGCCGCCGCCCGCACCGCCCTGCAGATCCGGAAGGTGTGGCCGTACGACCGGCGGCGCCGCTACACCGTCGACGAGATCGGCCAGCTGCCGGTGCGGCACTGCGCGACGTGCACCGCGCCGCTGCAGGTGCGCTGGCGCGAGGCGACCGGCAGCGGGGAGAAGACCCGCACCTGGCAGCTCGCCGAGGTGTCCTGCCCGGCCGGGCACGACGTGTCGAGCGTGCTGTGATGGGCGTCATCTGGCCGTACGGGTGGGAGGTCGACCTCGGCGTGCCCGACCGGTGGTGGGAACGGCGCGACCAGGTCGAGCAGGTGCTCGGCTACCGCCGCTGGTGTCCGGCCTGCCTGGCGCTGCGTGTGCCGCGGCTGCATGGCGAGGTTGACGAACCGGACCTGCCGTGGCTCGACGCCAACGCCACGCTGGGCTGGCGGCGGCCTTGGTTCTACCAGACGTGCTCGTGGTGCTCCCGGTCGTGGCACGGCGCGGCTATGACCGCTCACATCGGCCTCGGCGACGACGACATTTTCCAGCTCAGACTCAGCTCATCCCGTTGGTGGGTAAGGGATTCGGTCACACTGGAGGCGTTGCGGCGCTGCCCGGACATCCGTTCGATGGCGGACATGATCTGGGAGCGCATGGAACGGGCAGGCAGGCACATCGAGGTTGAGGGGGCCTACCGGTGATTTTCCGCTGGCACGACGACAACGCGTTCATCGACCAGGAGTTCGCGGCGACCGACCGGGAACTGTCCAAGCACACCGTCCGCAACCGGCTCCGCGAACTCCAGGTCGCCTGCGACGTGAAGACGCGGGCGCCGCTGTACGACCACGAGCAGGCGCTCACCGTGCTGGAAGGGGTGCGGCCGCGGCCGGCGCGCTGCGCCGGGGTGCAGCGCGCCCGGCGGGCGGTGCGGGCGTGAACGGCGAGCAGACCGTCGACGAGGCCGCCGAGGCGGTCCTCGTCGCCCACCAGCGCGCCACCGACCGCAGCTGCCTGTGCGGCTGGGCCAAGCTGGGCAGGTCCCACCCCAAGCACCAAGTCGCCAAGCTGCGCCAGGCCGGGCTGCTCAGCGACGACGCTGCCGAAGTAGCGCCGGTTTCAGCGGATCCGCCCGGCGAAGTACGGCACGCTGGCTGACCACGCCTCTTCGAAGGTGGAGCATTCCACCGAGGTTTTGCGGCCCAGCACCAGGAACTTCTTGCCGCGTTTGACGATTCGGACGGCGACTCTGTTCACGGGCCGACTGTAGTTCGCACAACGAGAAAGCCCGCCCCGGTGGTCGGCCGGGGCGGGCTTTGTCGTGGTGTGGGTCAGGCGAGCAGGTGGTCGAACTCGCCGTTCTTCGCGCCGTCCAGGAACGCGTCCCATTCGGCGAGGGTGTAGACGTGGGCGGGCTTGGACCGGTTCTTGGTGTCGCGCACCTCGACGTGGCCGTCGTGGCGGCGCACCTCGACGCAGTTCCCGCCGTTGCCGGCGGACTTGCTGGCCTTGACCCAGGGAGTGTCTTTCATGGCAGGTACTCCTTGATCGGTTCGGACTTGTCGATGATCAGGTCATAGATGCGGCGGTACTCGGCAAGCTCGGCCTCCTTCTCGAGGTAGCGGGCCCCGGTGTGTTCCTCGAGGTAGACGACGTCGGGGTCTTCCGGGTCGTCGAAGGTCAGGATCCGGAAGGCGCCCGCCATCGCAGCGTGCGCCCCGACGGAGAACGGAAGCCACCGGATTTCGACGTGCTCGCGGTTGCTGAGCTCGCGCAGATGCTGGATCTGCGCGGCCATCACGTCGGGTCCGCCGACCGGGCGACGCAGCGCGCCTTCACCGACGACCATCTGCAGGCGGGCGCCGCGGCCGAGCAGGGCGGCCTGCCGGTCCATCCGCAGCTTGACGTGGCGTTCGATCTCGGCGCGGCCGTCGCTGGGCTGAGCGGCCTGGTAGATGGCCTTGGCGTAGTCGGCGGTCTGGACCTCGCCGGGCACGACGCCCTCGTCGAGGCCTTGGATCAGCTGGGCTGCGGCCTCGAGGCCGACGTACATCTCGAACCAGCTGGGGACGACGTCGTCGTAGTCCTCCCACCAGCCCTGCTGGTCGGCGTTGGCGGCCAGCTTCTCCAGGACGGCGGTCTCTTCCTCGCCGAGGCCGTACAGGCGGCACAGCGCTTGCAGGTCGGAACGCTTGACCGGCACCCGACCGGCTTCGATGCGCCACAGCTTGGTGCGTGAGGCGAAGCCTTCCGCTTCGACCTGCTCACCGGTGACCCCGGCGGTTTCGCGGGCGCGCTTGAGCCGCCGCCCGAGCTGGCGGCGCAGAACGGTGGGCCCTGACTCCGGCATTCCTTACCTCCCGACGCTCAGTGTTTCACGACGAAACACTGCCACGCATCCGCCCTTTGCGTGCAACTTGCACGGCAGATTTTTCTTCGCGAACACGTCGCAGTGAAACATTGCACCGCGCGTGTTGCTCTGCGATGCTACGGCAATCGGAGGGGTCACCAACCGAACTCGGTTAGTGATCATCGCCGCCCTGTACGCGGTCGCCGTCGGTTTCAGGAGTGCCCGGCGGTGGCCGCCCGCGGGGCCCGGGCACGCGCGGTCGAAGCCCCCCTTCACACCGCGCGGACCCGGGCCCCACCGACCCGCGAGCCGAGGGGGCGCACATGGCGCAGCAGCTCAGCCCGGACGCTCTGCGCGCCGCACGGCGCGTTCTGTTCCGCCACCGGCCCAACGACAGCGACGGCCTGCGCTGCCAGGTCTGCGGCGCCCCATGGCGCCGGCCCGCCCGCGGCGAGCTCATCTCCGGATGCCCCGCCCGCCGGCTGGCGCTGCACTGGCTGTCTGTCGCCGGGTTCGACGACACCCGGATGGCGCAGTTCCTCGGCCTGTCCCCCACCAGGGCCGCGTCGTGACGCTCTACCACTCCGGCGCCCCGGCCGACGTGACCCGCACCTGGCTGGTCTACCGCGACCGGTTCCTCGACGGGTGGGCGCTCGTGCGGGACCACGGCGTGCTCGACCTCGCCGGCAGGTGCGCCCGCTGCAAAAGCGAACCGCCGTGCGAGGCGCTGCAGCACGGCGAATGGCTCACCAGCCTGTACGCCGCATGGGCGCCCACCGGCTTCCGGATCCCCACCGGCAGCGAACCGGCCCCCCGCGTGCTGGTGCGCCCCTACGTCCGCCACCACCACGCCCGGCGCTCCATATGAGCGCCGCGCCGAAGGCTCCGCACTGGCCCGCTACCGCGCGGCCAGAGCGGCTGGGAGTCATCCCCGGCGCGGGGACCGTATCCCCGCACCCCCTCGATCAGGAGGACCCCATGACCGTCGAAGCGACCCGTATCGCGCGCACCGGTCGATCCCTCATCCCCGAGGCCCTGTTCGACCGGCTCACCGCCCGGATCGCCGCCGAGCACCCCGACCTGGACGCCGCGATGCCCACCCGCATCGTCGACCAGGCGCTCGCGTTCCTCGGCACCGTCGCCACCGCCACCCGCCCGCTCGGCCCGTCCGACCTCGTCGACATCGGCTGGCACACGTTCATCCTCTACACCGAGGAGTACGCCGAGTTCTGCCAGCGGATCGCTGGACGGTTCATCCACCACGTGCCCGACGACCAGGAGCCCAGCGGCGGCACCCCGCCGACCATCCCGGCCTCGACGCTGGCCGACACCGTGGACGCGATCGCCGCGGCCGGGTTCGCCGTCGACGAGGAACTGTGGCCGTGCGCCGCCGGGAACTGCAACAGCAAGTGCTCGCAGTGCCACGCGGGCTGCCACGACAGCCCCACCAAGAAGTAAGCACCGATCCGCACGCTGACGCCGGGAAACCCCAGCGAAGGGGGTTTCCCGGCCTCGGCCCGAACGAAGGAACTCGAGTTGCCCAGGACCCCGTGGGACGAGCTGCCCGCCGAGCTGCGCGAGAAGGTCACCGCCCACACCGGCGGCGTCGACCAGGTCGAGCCGGTCACGGCCGGGTCGGTCGCCGACTTCGCGGCCACCCTGACCACCGGCGGCCGCCGCGTCTTCTGCAAAGGCTCCCGCCTCGACACCGAACGGGTCGGATTCCTGCGCACCGAGATCCGCCTCAACGAGCACCTGCCCGCCGACCTCACACCCCGCCTGCAGTGGACGACCGAGATGCAGGGCTGGCTGATCGCCGGGTTCGACCACGTGCCCGGCGCGCCGGCTGACCTTCGGCCCGGCTCCCCCGACCTGCCGGCCGTCGCCGCGGCGCTGACCAGCATGGCGCAGACGCTCACACCCGCCCCGGCCGTCGACGTGCAGCCCGCCACCGCCCGATGGGGTGGCCTGCTCAACCCGGCCCTCGTCGACGGCGACACGCTGCTGCACACCGACATGACCCACAACAACTTCCTCGTCAGCGGCGCCCGCAGCTGGGTGGTGGACTGGTCGATGCCGTGCCGCGGCGCCGTCTGGATCGACACCGCGCGCATGCTCATCCGGCTCATCCGCGCCGGGCACACCGCCGCCGACGCCGAAGCGTGGGCGGCCGCCCTGCCGATGTGGGAGCACGCCAGCAGCGAAGCCCTGGACGCGTTCGCGCGGGCCGCCGCCACCGTGTCGCGGCGGCTGCGCGACCGCAACCCGAGCGCCCCGCACCTGGTGGAGATGGCCGCCGCCGGCCGCGCCTGGGTGGAACACCGCCACGCCACCGCCTGACCTGCTGCCCCGATCCGACCATCGACCTTCCGGGAGGCGACCCCCATGGACGGCGCGCCCAAGCCGGGCGAGGAGTTCGACTGCGAGTGGCCCGGCAGCGGCATCACCTACCGGTTCCGCGCCCCCGACGCGGTCGACCTCGCCCGGCACCCCCGGTTCCGGGAGCCGGTGCTCGACGCGTCCGGCTGGGTGCTGCTGACCGTCGAGCAGCTGCACCCGAAACCGGAGCCGTGGTGGCGGTTCCCGCAGCGCTACATCCACCAGATCGGTGAAGGCCGGTACGAGATGAAACCGAAGCTGCTGTGAAGGACTACCCGCCTGCCCGGCTCATCCACGAGAGCACCTGCCCGGACGCGCCGGGCGGGCTCGTCTTGCCGGCCAGCGCGTTCCGCGACTCCCACGACCGGCCGCACACCTGCGTCACCCGCGACACCATCCGCAACAACCGGCCGGTGGTCACCGAGCACGTCGAGTACGAACGGCACACGTACACGCCGTCGACGATCGAACCGGCCGACGCCACCCGCAAGCTGTGCCGGGTGTGCTACGGCACCCACCCCGAAGACTTCAACACCGTCCGCCTCTCGGGAGTAGACGGACCGTGACCGGTTACTAGCTTCACGCTCAGGAACGCGACCCTCACTCAGCTCCCGGGTCGCGCCTGACTGCGGGCGCGAGCGTCTCGCCGCCGCCGCGGGCTACATCCGCGACGCTGGCGGCCTGACCCGCCCGCAAAGAAGGGGCCGCCCGGCCAGTCACCGGGCGGCCCCGCCTACTTCTGGGCTCAGGCCTCGGCGTTGAAACCCTTCCGGATCTGCTCACCGAGCCGGGCGGCGGTCTCCTCCGACGCGGTCGGGGACGTGGCCATGTCCGCCTGGGCCGGGGTGGGGATGCGCGCCTCCTGCAGCCACTCCCACGGCCACTCGGCCAGGTTGTCGCCGTGCTCGAAGTCGGCCCACAGCTCGCGGGCCACCGCGTCGGCCGGGCCGGGCGCGACCGCGGCGAACTCGCGCAGCACCCGCGCCAGCCCGGCCGCGTACGCGACGGCCGTCAACTCGGCGTTGTCGCCTCGGAGGATGCGCTCCTGCTCGGGGGTGCGCTCACCGCGCGGCGGCACCTTGAGGAGTGGCCGGTCGAACCAGGCGCGCTGGCCGCGGATCGCGGCGCCGGCGAAGTGCGCCCACATCGCCGCGGCGGTGGCGGCCCGCTCCGTCTCGGGCCAGTCGGTGCCGAGCGGCGCCTCGTCGGTGGGCAGCTCGGCCGGGTGGTCGGGCAACGCGTACGGCACCGCCGGGTCGAGGCCCTCGCGGACGCGGTTGGGCATGAGCAGCACGACCAGCCAGTCGCCGCACTCGACCCGGACCGGCTTGTCGGCGGCGCGCACGTACAGCCGCACCGGTTCGTGGCTGTACGCGGTATCGGCCAGGGCGTCCCGGACGACGCCCAGCATGCCCGGACGCAGCGCGACGCGGCCGTCGGTGGGTTCGCCGTACCCGGCCGGATCGAGCAGCTCCCGGAACTTGGCGACGCCGAACTCCGGATACTTGATCGGCAAGACCATGACGACCTTGTCGAGGGTGACGGTCATGGTGCGGCCAGCCGAGTTCACGGCGAGCGAGACGCGGGCCCGATGGTCGGTGCGTTCAGGGTCGACGAGGTCGAACAGCACGTCCGCCCCGGAGCGCACGAGCAGCAGGCGGCTCATGTCCCCTTCGGCGGCCCGTGCGGCGCGGGCCAGCACGTACCGGTTGGTGGCCATCGCGGCGAGGTGCCCGTTCCCGGCCTCGAGGTGCACGCCGGCGAGGATGGGATTGTCGTCGCGGTCGGCGGTGAAGTGGCGCACCGCGGCGAGCGCGGCGCGCAGCTCGCCGGCGGCGACCCACACGGTGCCGGCGGGCGGCCGCTCGTTGTCGGTCTCGGTAGCGGCGGGGGTGGTGTCGGTGGCGATGTCCTGGACGGTCATCGGGTTTCTCCCTGGGTCGGTGTGGAGGTCGAGTTCGGGGCCTGGTTGAACAGCGGCTGCAGCGCGAGCTCGTGCCAGCCGGGGTCGCCGGGGTAGCTGCCCTGGTTGTCCGGCCACAGCAGCTGCAGGCAGGTGGGCGTGGCATTCGGGTACAGCTGTCGAGCAGCGGTGATCGGGGCGTGCGGCGCGTCGACCACGCGCAGCTCCACAGAGGCGCAGCCGCGCGCGATCCCGCCGGCCGTGTACGGGTCCATGACGTGCAGCCGGGCGGCCTCGTTGAGCAGCTGCGCGGTCAGCGCGTCGGGCAGCCCCGAGATGAGCAGCTCGGGCAGCTGCAGCGCGGTCAGGCCGACCGTGTACCCGTACGCCGGCGCGGTCGATCCGGGCATGGGGTGCTGCATCTGGATCGCCCAGCCGAACGCGTCGATCGCATCCTGGGTCTGCTGCAGGTAGAGGTTCCGGCGGGCTTGCGCGGACGCGGCCCGCTCGAGGTCGAGTTCAGGCATCGGCATCGGCGTCGCCTTCCGGCGTCGGCGCGGTGGTGGGCTGCCAGTCGCTGGTGATGGTGGTGCCGCCGGGCAGCTCGGCCACCCACCGGAACACCACCTCGGCGCCGCTGACGCCCATGCGCTGCCGCTCAACGTCGTCGCCGGCGGCGTACCCACGCAGCACGGAGACGAGCGCCTCCGCCTTCAACTCGCTCATCGCGAGGGAGTCCGTCACGGAGTCGCGCCACAGGAACGTGCCGCGCTGCGGGTCGAGGGAGGTTGCCCGGACGCCGAACTCGCGGCGGGCGAGCAGGTGGGCGAACAGCGACGACCACAGGTCGTATTCGGTGCGCTGCGCCCACGTCGACGTGCCGTCCGGGACGGGGGCGGGGATGCGGGCTGGGATCGGGGCGGGCGCGGCGGCGCCCACGACGGCGGCGAGGCTGGCCAGGTCGTGCTGTGACATCAGGGGCTCCTTCTCAGGCGTCGGCTGGGCGGCTGGTGAGCGGCTGGTGAGCGGCTGGTGCCGCAGGTACTGGTCGTGCATCTGCCAGATCCGTTTCGCGCCGACCCACGGCTCCCCGTTGATGCCGCGGGACTCGTCGCGGTCGATGCACGTCTCGACGGGCACGTCGGTCATGTCCCACAGCTCGAAGGTCGCGCCGCAGTCGGCGGCGATCGACTGGAGGGCGGTCAGGTGCTGCGGCAGCAGGTTGGTGTCGTCGCACACCACGGAGATCCCGGCGGTCAGCAGCGCGCGGATGGCCCCGTGCAGCGCGACCGTGGCGTGCAGGTCGGCGGCCTCGTCGTGCTCGTCGGGCTCGTCGGGCTCGTCGTAGAACGATCGGGGTTCGTGCAGCATGCCGGTGAGCTCGTCGGTGCCGACACGGGCGCGGCCGGAGGGATCCTCGGCGACCCAGCGCCGCGCGCGGAAGCTTTTGCCGGCGCCGGGCAGACCGCGGGTGGCGATCAGCGTCGTGGTCATGCAGTTCTCCTTCATGCGGCGCGGCGCGCCGGGACGGCGGTACGGACGGGCAAGGGGATGACCGGCGGCAGCGCCACCGGGGCGGGGAACAGGTCGTCGTCGTCGGCCAGGGGGATGCCGAGCACGTTCGAGGCGAGGCGGTCGTCGGCCATCTCCGCCCAGGTCGAGTCGGTGGGCTCGCACCACGGCGGGGTGCCGCCGTGGGCGTACGCGGCGCCGGGCGAGCCGATCAGGGCCGGTTTCGGCCGCCTGCGCCGCATGCGGATACGTCGTCGGGACATGGCAGGTGGTCCGTTCTCGGGGCTGGGTCAGGCGGCGAGCTGGTGCTGCGCGGCGTGGAACTCGCGCAAACTGCCGGGCAGGTTGTGCTTGCGCAGCCGCTGCGCGACGGCGTTCGCCTGCAGCTGGACGATGTCCTTGGCGACGCGGTGGCCGGGCAAGCCCTGAACGAAGATCAGGTCGTAGAGCTCGGCGGCGAGCATCGCGCCGGCCTGCCGGACGGGATGCCCGGGCGGGTGGCCGGTGTGGGTGGTGGCGGCCAGGTCGCGCAGCTCCCGGATTCGCTGCACCCGGTCGGCGGGCACCAGGGCGAGCACGTCGAGCTTCGGCGGCGTGTTCGGGCTGGGCCCGTCGAACGGTGGCGCGTACGGAATGTCGACGCCGGTCAGGTCGGCGTGCTGCCCGGCGTAGCGGTACACCATCCGGCCCACCGCCTCCGGGGTTTTGCCCAGCGCGACCGCCAGCGCCGCCATCGACCATCCGCGCGTGAACGCCTTGTGCAGCGCGACGTGGAACCGCTTGTCGTGGCGGCTGAAGAGGGTCTCGTCGTGCAGGCGGCGCAGCGTGGCGGCCAGCTCGTCGGGCACCACCTGCAGCGGCCGGCGGGTGTAGCTGCCGCTGCTCATACCGAGATTGCCTCGAGTTCGGCGAGCTGCTGCGCGGTGAGCCCGTCGCACCACGTCTGCACCGGGAAGCCGTACTCGTTCGGCTTGGGCCGGTTGAACGGGTGCGGCTCGTGCACCACGGTGACGTAGCACTCGGGTCCGTGCACGGGCGTCGGGCGGCGGGTCTGCGGCTCCACGTGCGACAGCGCCACGTAGTCGGTCTTGTCGGTGACGAACTCGCGCACCCGCACCACCGGGTGCCCGTGCCAGAGGATCGCCGGTTCGATCGTCTGGCCCGTGCGTCCGGCGCCCTCCTTCACGCCGGTCCAGTAGCGGACGCCGGTGAGGACGTCGTGGTGGTGGTTGAACGTGTCGACCTGCGCGCGCAGCGGCCGCAGCCGCTTCTCCTCGGCGGCGATCCGGTGGACTTCGACGATCTGCTCGGCGGCGTCGTCGGTCACCCCGGCCGCGGTCAGCGGCGGGCACGGCCACGCCACCGCGGGCTGCTTGTCCTCTCCCAGCGGGGTGCACTTCAGGCACCAGTAGCCGGTCACGCCGATCTCGTACCGGTGGGCGCGGACCAGCGACGGCAGCAGCGCGTCGTTGAGCGCCTGGTCGCGGTCGGACCGTACGGCCTCGCCGGGCTCGCCCGGCCGGCGCACGATCCAGTCGCCGCCGCCCGCGCTGCGGACCGTGGCCATGAGGCGGCCGCCGTGGTGCAGCGCGTACGAGTGGTCCTTGTCGAACATGGTCAGCCCGGCCTCGTCGAGGCGGGCCAGGATCACGTCGGGCACCGGGCGGGTCAGCTTGCGGTGCGGCACCGAAACCATCGGGCCGCGCTTGAGGTAGCCGTCCGATTCCTTCTTCGTGGCGTAGGTGGTCATGTCAGTTGCTCCCGTCGTTGTCGGTGGGTGCGGTGTCGGGGTCGGGTGTGGTGGCGTGCCAGCGGCTCGGGTCGTCGCAGCGGAAGCCGCAGCCGGTCATCTCCCGTACGGAGCGCAGGGTGGAGCGGCACGTCGGGCAGTGGGGCAGCGTCGCGGTCTCAGCGTCGTCAAACGCGCGTCGGGCAGTGGGGCTGGTGAACGTCCGGTGCGGGTTGACGCCGCACTGCTCGAGGACGTGCCAGACGGCGCGGGTCCGCCACTCTCGGACCTTCTCCACGCCGCGGCCGGGGGTGTGATCGCGGCCGATGAACGTCCCGGGGTCGACGACCGCGATGCCGATCAGGTCGGCCGCGGGCAGGTTCTGCAGGTTGCCGGGGATCGGCATCAGGTGTGACCTCCGAGGGGGTGGGCGCTGATCTGCGGGGGCGTTTCTCGGCAGCCGCAGCTCGTGATCGCCGGGGTGTCGTAGTTCAGGGCGTGGCATCCGAAGGCGGTGTGCGAGGCGTGCAGGTGTCCGCAGGTGGGGCACCGGGGTGGCAGGTCAGCGCTGCCAGAGGTGCTGGTCACGAGGGGCCTTTCCTGGCCGATCACGGCCGAGGTGCTACTGAGGGGGTACGACAAGACTACGCCCTAGCATCACTGGTATTCAACTTGTAGGCGAATATCAAACGGGCCTGATAACGGACCGTTCGGTTGATGCTGGTGGATACGCGACGGGCCCGGAAGGCACATGCCTTCCGGGCCCGTACGGGCTATGCGGTTGGAGCGGCTAGCGGGTCTTCTTGCCGAAGCCGATCAGCAGGAACGCCATCAGCACGCCGGCGACGGCAGCGGCGACCCAGCCGATCACCGTGACGGCCGACTCGAGCAGCCACAGCAGACCATCGCCAAGGCGCGGGATGAACAGCAGAGCGGCTGCCACGACGACGACCCAGAACAGCAGACCGGCGACGGCCCGCAGAGTCCACCGCGCGGGCGCGCTGCTCACGGCCGGGCGTCCGGGTCGGCGCCGGGCTGGGTGCCCTCCATCGCGGCGATACCGGCCATCAGGTCGGACATCATGGCGGCCTCGAGCACCTCGCCCGGGGGGATCGGGATGCGCCGCGGCTCGCCGCCGCCGGGCGGGACGATGACGACCTCGATGCTGGCGGCCAGCTCGCTGCTGCCGTCGTCGAACTCGCGGGTGTAGATCCGGTGGCCCTTCACCTCGGCGCGCAGTTGCAGCTCGCCGAGGTGCTGGCCGTCGAGGTGCATCCGGCACCAGTCCCACTTCGGGCAGGCGTCCGGGTCGTTCGGGTTGAGGTCGGGGTTGGGGCTGCTCATCTCGGGTGCCTCCGCAGATGGGTGAACGGTTGGGAACGGGGTCTAGTCAGCGTTGTCGGCGGTGTGTTCCGCCCAGTCGTCGATCCGGGCGACGACGCGCTTCTCTTCCTCGGCGATCAGCTCGGCGATGTGCGCCCGCCTCGACTCGGAGTCGTAATCCGACACCTTGAGCAGGCCCAGCCGCTTGCGGTACCAGGCTCGCAGATCCTGCTCCTGGTCGCCGTTCCATGCCGGCAGCTTCGCGCCGCGTGAGGCGCGCGGGTACGGCATGGGGTCGTCCTGGTAGCGGTTCTTGGGCTTGCCGGGGGCGGCGGGCTGGGAGAAGCGCTTGTAGTCGTGCACGATGTTCGGCTTGACCTCGGGGGCGTCGCTGCCTTTCACCGCGCGGCGCTCCTCGGTCCAGATGGCCTGGACGTCTTCGACGAACAGCAACGGGCGGTTCGGCATGTCTTCCTCCGCTAGGTCTCTGTACGGATGTTCCGTACAAAGGTAGCGGACGGTGGGAGCCGATGCAACCACAGCCCTCACCGAGCCCCCGAACCGGCCACCGCCGCCGCGTACTCATCCAGCACCGGCCCCCACACGTCCGCACCGACCGGCTGCTCGTCGACGGGCGCCGGCGGCGCAGTGGCAGGAAGGTGGAACGGCATCGACCGATGGCCGTGGCACGGCGGGATGCAGAAGACCGGCTGGCCGTCCTCATCCAGCGACGACTCCGTGTTGCCGACGAACTCATGCACGATCCCCGAGTTGATGTGCGGGACCTTCACCTCCAGCTCGGCGCCCAAGTGCAAAGCCAGCGCTGCCCGCAACGCCACCTCCGCATCCCACACCACCTGGTGCGCTGCCTTGATCCGCTCGCCGTGCGCGGCCAAGCGCGCGTCGTGCAGCGTGCGCTTCGCCTCATCGACCCGGGCGCTGGCCGCCTCGATCGCCTCCCGCGCCTCGGCGTGCTCGTGGACAGCCTCGACCGGCTGCTCGTCGACCGGCTCGGTTAGGTCGACGTGGCTTACCTCGGCGATCACGGAAAGCCCGCCGTCGTGGCCCGTCGTCCCGATCGTGTAGTCCTCCACGTCCTGCTCCTGTTCGACGTCGTCCGCCTCCGCACTGGGTTCGGCCTGGTCCTGGTCGTCGGGCTGCTCCCACGTGCCGGCCGGGTGCACCGCGAACCAGGTGTGCGTCTTGACGGTGGTCTCCCGCCCGTCGACCAGGGTGACTGTGACGAAGTCGCCGCGCTCGCGCCGGTCGATCACGCCCGAGACCGTCGCGACTGGCCCGCAGAAGCTCTTGACGAGCCGCTCGTCGCCCCCGAAGTTCCGCTCGTAGAAGCCGACGGCCAGGTCGCCCGGGGCGATCGCGATGATGTCGTCGTGGCCCGGGCGGACCTGGTCACGGTTGGCGATGCGGCGCACCGGCTCCCGGTCGGGCACCCGCCACGCCGCCTGCAGCGCGATCGGCTCGAACTGCGCCTTCACGTCGGCCGCCTTCACCCCGTCCTCGCCTAGCCACGTGAACACGTCGAAGAACGACGCGTACACCTGCCGCTCGGTGATCGGGTCGTCGATCGCCTTCATGCACACCTCGACCTCGGCGTCGGCGGCGTCCAGGTCCAGCCCGAGCACGATGCGCTGCGCCTGCTTGAGCCGGATCCGCTTGAACACCGCCTCCGTGCTCGAGTCGTTGCCGTTCAGCCACCGAGCGGCGGAGAACCACGCCGCGACCCGGTTGGCGAGCTCGACCGGCCACGGCTCGCCGTTGGGCTTGTCGAGCTGCTCGTCGCCGCGGCGCCGGCCGGCGACCTCGTCCCACGGGATCGTGCCCTTGTAGCCGAAGTCGTTGATGATGCTCACCGACTTCGCGTTCACCCGCGTCACCGGATACCAGTTGGGGAAGCCGTCGCGGCGCACCCGGTCACCCTTGGCGAAGTGCTCTTTGCCCCACGGCACGAACGCGCCGGACTCGCCCAGCTTCGCCAGCTCGCCGCGCCAGTAGGCGATCTTCTCGTTGTTGTCGGCGATCCGCTTGAGCAGCGTCTCGCGCTGCCCGCCGACCGACGGCGCGTGCTTCTCGACGAAGTGGACCGTCTTGCCGTCGCCCTTGTAGAACGTGCGCTCGTAGCCGTCGAGGTCGCGCTGGTACTTCCGGTTCTCGGCCTCCAACGTCTCGATGCGGCGCATCGTCGTGCGCGGGTTGACCCGCTGCTGCTGGTTCGCCTCCACACCGCTGGCCCGCTCGGCGAGATGCTCGGCGCTGCGCCACTGCTCGACGGCCTTGCCGTCCAGCTGGTCGGCGCGCTCGAGGTCGCGGGTGTGCCGGGCGTACGAGTGGTGGCCGGGGTGCTGGCGGGGCTGGCCAAACGGGATGCCGTCGGTGATCCGGCGCCGGGCGGCGAGCGCGGCGTCGCCGGCGGCGTCCGCCTTCGCCGACCGCTCCCCCAGCCGCTCGGCCTTCTCCGCCGCCCGCTCGGCTTTCTCCCGCTCGACGACCTCGGTCGGGCGGGCCGTGTTGTCGATGTCCAGCTCGACCTCGTGGCCGTGGGCGCGCAGCAACTCGACGACCGGGGTGATGATGTGCATCTTGGCGTCCATGTCGCGGCTGGGCCGGATGATGATGCGGCCGTACCGGGCGGTGAACCCGCGCTTGCGGACGAGGTCGTAGACGCCGTCGCCCTTGGTGGAGCCGTGCAGTTCGGTGCCGTCAGCGTGTGAGTGGGTGATCCGGATTGTCTTGCCCAAGACGGGTGTACCTCCGCGTGTGTTTGCGCTGCTCAGATGGGGGATGAACCGGGCTGCGGTTCGGACTGCAAGAAGGTAGGTCTGGCCGATGGGACCGGCCAAACAGCCAGCTCAGATGGCCTCGGCCAGTTCCGCGAGCACGTGGTCCCACAGGTGGGTCTGCACGAACGTGGGCGGGGCCTGCGCGGCGAGCTCGCGCTGCCCGCGCGCCCAGTCGGCGGCGTACTGCGGGCAGTTGGCCTCCCATTCGACGCCCTGCCCGTGCGTGCAGCGGCCCACGGTGCGGCGCGCCTCGTCCGACCAGCCCGCCGAGTCGATGGAGGTGAGCAGGTGCCCGACCTCGGCGACGAGCTGGTTCTTCCCGCCGAACGCGTGCATCCGCGTGACGCCGGCGGCGTGCAGCACCCGCACGATCTCGGCTTGCTCGGCGTACGGGCGGCCCAGCAGCGCGCCGACACCGACGAGCGGCTCGGCGGTCAGGTCGATCCCGGCGCGCCGGTACATGTCCATGTGCCGCAGGTATCCGGCCACGGTCAGCCCGGTGAGCACCGGGATGATGTGCACCCCGGTGCCGGCCGCCCGCAGGTCGAGCACCGACCGCAGCGTCCGGAGCTGGTGCTCGTACTCGGTCAGGCCGGTCGCGGCGAGCGCGGCCGCCGCGGCGGGCCAGTCCTGCGGCGCCGCCCACCGCAGCTTCCCGATCGCGGCCGCCCACCGGCGGATGTCGGCGGCGTACTGGGCTGCTGACACCGTCCACCGGCCGTTGCGCTGCAGGTGCTTGTAGGCGCCCGAGTCGAGCACCCACCACGTCCGCGCGACCGGCAGCGTCTTGAGCCGGGCCAGCCGCTCCGCCGACACGAGGATCTGCTGCGGCTGCTTCCACCAGAACGCGTCCACGTCCGCGCCGACCCACACCTGCATGCCGTCCCGCTCGGGCTCGCCATCTGCGGCGGGTTGGTCGTGCGCGCCGGCGACGATCGCGTTGACCCGCCGCTGCTCCCCGTTCCCTGCGGTGCCCTCGTACGCCTCGTACGGCAGCACGTCCAGCTCGCGCAGGGCGGCGTTGAGCTTCGCGAAGTACGCCTGCGGCAGCAGCGCGATCACCGTCGACCCGTACGTGATGCCCAGCTCGAGCGCCTGCCCGGTCAGCGTGGCCACGGCCACCGCGCCCGGCTTGTCGATGCGCTGCTCGTACGGGGCCAGCACCGTGTCCAGCTCGACCAGGCCGTGCAGCCCGGACAGGATCAGCACCCGCGCCGGGACACCCTCTTGCTCGTAGTCGGCGGCCGCGGCGATCGCGCTGTCCAACGTCTGCCGGAACATCTGCCCCCGGTAGAGCTCACGCGCGGGCGCCGGCCGGTCCAGCTTCTGCCCGCCGCACGGGATCACGAACGTCACCCCCACGTACGGCGGGGCCTCCACCGCCGTGCTCATGCGGCCAGCCCGAGGTCGCCGCGGCGCGGGTACGGCAGGGCGGGCATCGCCACCGGGAACACCCGACGTGACCAGCGCGGCCCGATCGACCAGCCGTACCGGTGGTTGCCCGGGTGCTTCACCTCGGTCGCGCCGACCCGCTCGAGCGCGGCCGGCAGCCACACGCTGCCCGGCATCCACGCCGGTTTCGGCGCCGCGCCCAGGTCGACCAGCCGGGCGATCGCCGCGGCCGCACCCGTCTCCCCCTTGCGGATCTTCGACTGGGTGCGGTCGTTGAGGACGACCCCGCCGGGCAGCATCGTCAGCGTCCGCGCCCGGCCCCGCCCGAAGTAGACACCGCCGGTGCCCTGGTAGCAGATGCCGTGGTGGCCGGGCATGAACTCGGCGCCGTGCTCGTCGACGCGCGGCATCGGGTCGGCGTACGCCACGATCCCGCGCACGCCCTCGCCGGCGGCCGCGCGGAACACCCGCCGCACGAACCACGACTCGGCGTTCGCGGCCACCCGGTCGAGCAGCACCAGCCGGGACAGCTCCAGGCTCTGCGCGTACGGCTCGAACGCGGGGAACGGGTTGGTCAGCACGGCCGGGCTCATCGGGATGCCCAGCACGCACGCACCGACGAGCCGTTCGCCGTCCTCGATCAGGCCGTAGCGCAGCCGCGCGGCGGGCCACGCCCGGCTGTAGTGGTGGGTGGTGGTGAACTGGCGTGCGGTGTCCTCGTCGAGCGGGACGACGGTGTACCGGTGGGGTTGGAAGTGGTCGTCGTCGGTGTGCTGCCACGCCTGCAGCCCGTTGTGCCAGCGCTGGCACAGGCCGTCGAACAGGGTCGGGGTGGTCGTCGCGGACCTCAACAGGGTTCCTCTCCGGAAACGCCGCAGGCCGCCCGTGGTGGGCGGCCTGCGTGCGGCGATATGGGGTGACGGGTGGTGCGGTGGTCAGGTCAGGGGCGCAGGCCCTGCTTGAAGTCGGCTTCGACCGCCCCGACGTAGGCGCTGGCGTCGCCGGTGACCGCGAACGCCTGGGCGCCGCCGTCCGCGACGGTCCGCAGGTACGTCCCGGCCGGGATCTCCCCCGCCCACGTGGACAGCGGCTCGTCCAGCTCGTACGCGTACGCGGCCCCGAACGACCAGTCGTCGTCGCCGCCGGCCGCGACCGGCTCGGCGGCGTCGCGCAGCGCCTCGCACAGGTCGTCGCTGAGCCGTTCGCCGTAGGTCAGGCACTTCTTCGCCGCCGCCCGGGCGGCCCGCTCGACGGCGTCCAGGCCGATCGACGCCTTCACCTGCGCGTCGATCAGGTCGACGATGGCGTCCACCGGCGCACCCTCGGGCACCTCGTGCGGCTTGGTCCTGCCGTCGTCGTCCCGGTGGATCCAGAACTCGTACTGGGACGCCATCGGCTGCGACCAGAACTCGCCGTAGAACGAGCCCGGCCCGGCCGCCGCGGCGTACCGCTCGTCGCCGTTCTCGTCGCGCCAGGTGGGGCCGACGTAGATCGTCGCGCAGCCGCCGCCGGTCTGCTCGACGTACGCGCTGTCGTGGCCGCGCTGCCGCAGCTTGTCGACGATCACGTCCATCGGGATCAGCGCCGCCGCGGCGTCGGACTGGTAGGCGCGGCGCAGCACCGCCAGGATGGCGGTCTTACGCGCCTCGGGGATCCGGGGCGTCCACTGCCGCTTCCAGCGCCGCGGCCGCGGCACCCAGTACGGCAGCTGCCACGCGGCCCGGTACGCGCGGGTGGCGCGCTCCCACAGCTCGTCGTCGGAGCGGACCGGCAGGTCGTACTTGCGGTCGGTCGCGCCGAGCACGCGCAGCTCGCCGAGGATGTCGGACCAGACGTAGGCGATCGATCGGAGGGAGTTGGTCTCGATCAAGGGGTTCCTTCCACAGCAGGGGTCAAAGGTTGGCGAGGATCGGGGACCACACGTCGAGCAGGTCTTCGCGTGGCGTGTCGTCGGCGGCCGCCCACAGGGACGGGAAGGCCGGGCCGACCTTGTCGGGCACGCCGGCGGGCGCGGCGACGTAGAACTGTTCGCGGCACGGGTACGGCGGCCCGGCCCGGTGCACCCAGGCGCGGGTGATCCGGTGGTCGCCTTCGGCCCGACCGCCCATTGCCTGCACCGTGGCCACGGCCCGGGCGTGGCTGCCTGTGGCGATCGTCGTCAGCGACCGGCCGCCCGGCCCTTTGGCGTACCGGTCGCCGCCTTTCGCGGAGTAGCCGCGCCGCACGTCGTAGACCGCCCACGGCAGCGCTGCCAGCTCCGCGTCGACCTGCTCGACCAGCGTGCGCAGCCCGGCGTAGATCGCCACCTCGCGGGCGGAGCGGCGGCGGAACAGCAGCGACCGCGGGTTGATCGCGACCGCCGTGAACTCCATCCGCAGCGCCAGCGCGGCCGCGGCCGGGTCGTTGCGCCACCGCTCGCACAGCAGCTCGAGTTCCGGGCCTGCCTGGAACGGGCAGTAGCCGCAGCACGACCGGGACCAGTCGACGGCGAACACGTCCCGCAGGTACGCCAGGCACGACTCGCGGTCCCAGCCCCACTCGATCAGCGGGTACCACGGGGTGCGGGCGGCGCTGGTGTAGCTGGTGTCCCGCTTGGCCCGCGTGACCTCTTCGGCGGCGAACCCGACCACGTGCCGGTAGTCGGCGCCGCCGAACTCGTCGGCCACCCACCAGTCGAGCACCTGCCCTTTCGCCCGGTACGAGCACAGCCTCCGGCCGGACGCGGTCTGCGGGACCGTCCCGGCCCGGAACTGCTCGTCGGCCAGCCGCCACCGGCCCCGCATCACCATCCGCTCTGTGCGGCGCGAGTCGGACAGCACGTCGTACCGGTCGGTGTCGGACTGGCCGGCGCGGGCGAGCTGCACGTACCGCACCCGGTGCTCGGCCATCAGCGGCAGCAGGTGCTCCTGCATCAGCTGGCCGGTGGCCGCGTACTCGTCGCCGGTCATCGCGGTCACGACGACCAGGTCGTCCAGGTCGAAGTCGCGCGAGGCCGGGTCGAGCAGCCAGCGGGTGAGCAGCGCCGACGAGTCGACGCCCATCCCCATCGACAGCATCACCGGGCTCACAGCTGGCGGGCCTCGGCGATCAGCGACGCGATCGACCGGCCCTGCTGGAACTGGTGGCCGGTGACCATCTCCGCGACGGCGTACCGCTCGGCCAGCCGCGGCCGCAGCCGGACCGCCCGGAGAAGGTCTTCCTTCCCGGCGAGGACGCACAGCGAGCAGCTCAGTCGGCTCATGTCGGCGTCGTACGGCCACGCGTACGGCAGGCCGGACGCGTGGATGGCGTCCCACACCTGCTCGACCGTCCAGTGGTGCACCGGGTACCAGTCGGTGACGTGCCGGCGGGTGAGGTTCGACGCGGTCCGGTTGACGCCGCACGGTGTCTTCCCGGCGCGGGCCTTCGACTCCTGCGCCCGGTAGCCGAACACGTAGAGGATGCGGGCGGGCCGATCCAGCCCGAGCCGGTTCGTCTCCTCCGTGAGCAGGCGCTGGCCGGGCGCCCGCTTGAAGTCCGACGTGCACCAGCGGCGGGCAGCGTCGGGGAACTTCCCGCGCCGGATCACGTCGTCGACGAGGTCGACCGGCCGGACCACGCGCTCGCCGTACTCGAGCACCTGCTCGGTGCGGGAGCGCACCTCGAACCGGAACCCGAAGTGCTCGGCGTGCTGGCGGGCCAGGTCCTTGCAGCCGGGCCGTACGCCGAACGTGTCGACCAGCCACGGGGTGAAGCCCTCGGCGGCCAGCTCGGCGTCGACGTCGACCGTGGACGGCCACACCACGTTGCCGAGGTCGTTGTACTGCACCACCACCCGGTCGGTGACGCCGGCGGCGGCGGCGCGCTCGGCGACGGTCATCAGGGCGGTCTGGCCGTCCTTGCCGCCCGAGTGGTTGACGATGATCCGGTCGAAGGCGGTCAGGTCGGGGTCGGTGTCGCGGGGTGCACGGTGGTCAGCGGTCACGGTGATCCTTCCGGCGCGAGTAGGTGTGGGCCAGGACCGGTAGCGCCTCCGAGAGCGCTTCGGATGCCTGCAGAACCGAGGATTGGCAGTGCTCTCCGGGGGGACCTGGCGGGCAGTCCCACCACGTCCCGCACCAGCGCTGCTCAGCGGTCTGCACGGCGACTGGACGCATCACCATGGGCCCGTGCCCTTGAGGGCAGTCCGGCGCCTGTGGGTCGGTGGTGCTCGGCGCTTGGTGGTCAGCGGTCACGGTGGTCCTTCCAACGCGAGAGGGGTGGTGCAGGCGGAGTGGTCAGCGCCTGCCGAAGCCGACGAGCAGCAGCGCGGCGAACACGCCCATGACTGCGACGAGCGTCTTGACGAGCGCCTCGACCGCGTGGGCGGCCAGCCACAACAGCGAGCCGCCCAGGTCGGGGATGAAGGTGATTGCGCAGGCCAGCACGACGGCCCAGAACGTGAGCCCGGCGACGGCCTGCGGTGTCCACTTGGCGGGTCGGTTGGTGTTCACGCGCCTCCCGCCGGCGTCAGGACAGGTGGATGCTGACGACGTTGCCGAGGGGCACGGTGTGCCCGTCCGCGAACACGAGCTCGTCAGAGGCGGGGACGTAGCGGTCGAGCATGCCGCGCAGGCGGTCGATCCCGTGGTTGGTGTGGGCGTAGACGACCGCCTCGTACGGCGCCACGTCGTACTCTGCGGCGAACTGCAATGCGGCGATGACCATCGCCGCAGTCGCGCCCTCCAAGTTGTCGCTGCTGGTGATCAGGCTCAGGCTGGCGTGAGGGGGCCGCTGCTGGGCGTCCATGATCGAGCCGGGGCTGACCACCGTCGACTGGATGATGCCGAGCGCGACGGCCAGCTCCTTCTCGCTGCCCTCGTAGAACACGTCGAGCGTGCCGGCGCGGTGGTCAGCGGCGAGCTGCTTGATGATCTCCTCGACGCGCTCGCGGCTCGGCTCGTGGTCGAGCGATTCCGGGGTGAAGCACGTGCCGGTGGCGTCGTCGTACAGGTCGAACGACAGGCCGTCCGTGCCGTGCCATGCGATGCGCTGAACGTTGACCTTGCGGTTGTTGATGAGGTGCACGGCCACGGTGCGCTGGTTGCGGATCTTCACGGAGTTCCTCTCACGGGCGGGATCGGGGATGGGCGCGGCCCGCGCCGGTCGTGGCGCGGGCCGCAGTTCCGGGATGGGGTCAGGAGAGACGTTCGTCGTCGCGGAACACCGTGCCGACCGGGCCGGTGACGACCTCGATGTACTCGTTGACCAGCTCGTCGCTGTCGGCGCCCGCGTAGGTGACGTTCCTGCGCCAGGCGTCGATCACGAGTCGGCGGGCCTGCTCGGGGGTGCCGCCGATCGCGGTGAACTCGCCGATGTCGCTGGTGTAGCGGGCGAACGTCACCGGCCGGGCGAGCGCGGCGAGGGCCACGTCCTTCCAGCCGTACGGGCGGCCGTCGTTGCCGATCAGGGACGAGTCAAGCCCGGCGGCGTCGACGGTGTCGGCGTCGGGCGGGTCGACGCGGTTGACGATGGCGTGGCCGAACTCAGCCATCTGCGACACCGGCCCGACGATGATTTCGCCTTCGCCCAGGTCGAAACCGATCTCGCCCTCTTCGACCCGCGCGAAGCTGTTGATCGTTTCGCCTTCGGTCAGCCAGCGCTCGATCCAGGTGCAGCCGGTGTCGCCGGCGGCGGGCGCGGGGGCAGGCGCGGGCGGGGCGAGCGCGGCCTCGAGGTCGAGCACCAGCAGTTGGTCCGCGCCGTCGAGGTGTTCGTCGTAGCCGATGTCGAGTGGTCCGCGTACGCCGCCGGCGGCGTCGTAGGCGTTGTCGAGGTGCTGCAGGACCGTGTTCATGATCTGGTGGTCGAGGTTCAGGTACGGGCGGCCGCGGTCGTCGCTGATCGCCTCCGCGCCCGGGTAGTCCCAGCAGTCGACGCGGGTGGCGTGCTCGTTGAACCACAGCGCCTCGCCGTCGCGGCTGACCACGACGAGCGATTCCCAGTTGATCTCGCCGCTGTCGTCGTAGCGTTCCACGAAAAGCTTGCTCGCGTCGGTGCTGGTCACGCGGCGCACGATGTGGGCGGCGGCGGCGCACTCTTCGGCGACGAGCGCGTCGGTGAGCTGCTGGTGGCGGGCGCGGATGTCTGCGATGCGGGCGGCGCGGGCGGGGTCGGCGGGCGGGAGGTTCACGTACAAGGCGCGTCCTTTCGGAGAATCTGTACGGTCAATCCGTACAAGATGATGATTGGCGGTGGTCGGCGGAGCAAAGCAGCAGCTCAGATGGAAGGTCCGCTCACGGCCGCCGGCACGCGCGCAGCGCGTTGTGTGCGCGTGCCGGCGAGCCCGCTCACTGGTAGACCTGGTGCGCGCCGTCCAGGTCCACGCTGACCTCGCGGCCGCACGCGCGGCACCGGTACTGCTCGACCTCGGCGTCGCCGTACGACTCCTGCCACCACACGACCTTGGTGATCCGGCCGTCCTCGACCGTCACGTCGCTCGGATTCCACCGCTCCGTGCTGTCGACCTCGACCAGCCGGTCACGCGCCTTGCAGTCCGCGTACGGGCATTCGACGAAGTCCACGCCCACCTTCACCGGAGGCGGCCCGTCGATGTGCCCCGACGCCAGCTCGACCAGCGTGCGCTCGACGCCATCCTGCCGAGCAGAACGCTTCCGCAGCACCCACGACCCGTCCGGGCGTACCGTCAGCTCGATCGCCGGATGGTCGAACAGATGCATGCCGCGACCGACCGGCGCGACCACGATCTCCGCCGTGGCGTTCATCGTCTTCGCGGTCCGCATGATCGGCTGGCCGTCACCGACGACCCGGATCACCCGGTCCCGGCCGGTGCGCTGCGGCCGCTTCGGCTTGCGCAGCCGGTACCAGTCCCACTCGCCACCGGCCGGGCCAGACAGTTGCACGCCCCGGCTGGCGCGCGCGTACGGCTTGCCGCGCGCGTTCAGGTCACGCCCGAAGACGTACCTGTGCGCGTACTGCTTGGAGACCGTCCGGACGAGCAGCCCCACCTCGCGGACGCTGCCCGGCTGGTTCAGCAGGGTGATGCGGTCGCCTTCGCGGATCGCGCTCACGTCGGCGCCGGGCGTCTGGTGTGCGGTGTCGGTCAGGTCAGCCATGCGTGGCACCTCCGTGCGTGGTCGCTGCCAGGGCGGTTACGGGCGCGATGGCCGGTGTCGGGTTCTCGCGGTGCTGGCGGCCGCGCCAGCGGGCTTCGTCGGGGTTCGCGCCCAGGGCGCTCCACCCGCAGGTGCAGATCGACCACGTCTCCTGCGACCACACGTAGCGCCCGCACGAGCCGTTGCTCTTGGTGCGGTACCGCTGGGTGCGGTCGTGGTACGGGGCGGTGCGGGTGACGTGCGTAAACGTCGCCGGAAGCAGCCCTCCGCCCGGCGGCGGCAGATGCTGCCACACGCCGGTCTCGTAGTTTTCGACCAGCCGGCCGCGCGCCCACCGGCCATCAGCGGCCATCAGCCAGCACATCTCGGCCAGCTCGTCCGGGCGGGCGATCACCCACCCGGCCGTCAGGTTCGCGACGGCCGGATGGAAGCGCAGCAGGTCCCGCTCGACGTTCAGCCCGTCGGCGCGAAGCTTGGCGAGCTGGACGCTGGCGGCCTTCCTCGTGGGCCACAGCGCGAAGCCGGCCGCCGCGCGCGCCACCCCGCGCAGGTTGATCGTGACCTCACGCGCCAACGGGCACCTCCGTGGCGGTCTCGATTCGACAGGGGAAGTCGGGCACGTCCGGGCTCAAGCCGTGCTGCTCGGCGACCGTCCGCCACGCGGCGGCCAGGTCGTTGCCGACGTGCTGGTAGTCGCGCAGCACCTGCACGCTGACGTAGCCCTCGGGGTAGTGCGAGTCGGCCATCCACGCGTGCAGCTGCTCCTGCACGACGATCCGGGACCAGGCGTCGTCGCCGACCCGGATCTCGTGCTCGTGGAAGCCGTCATCCTCGGCGCGGCACAGGGCGTGCACGCACGTGCAGGTGCCGATCCCAGCCAGCCAGGACGGGGCGTAGGCGTGCACGCCGCAGCGGTGCACGCGGAGGATCGTGTGGGTTCTCATCGGTCGCTCGACTCCCTCTCAGGGCTCGTAGGTGAGTTCGCCGCCGACGCGGATGCGGGTCGGCAGCTCGCCGTCGTCGATGAGCAGGTCGGGGTGGGCTGTGTCGTAGTCGATCGATACGCGCAGCTGGCCGGTGGCCTCGTCGATGTAGGCGTAGACCTGCACGCCGCCGACCTCGATGCACGGGCGCGTGACCTCGTCACCGGTCTGCGGCAGGAACCGGGCGTTCAGGTTCATGTCGCGCCGCATGGCCTGTTCGTCGCGTCCGGCCACGTCGCCGGTCTGCTCGTGCCGGTCGGCCGCAGCCTTCGCGGCGTCGAGCGTCTCGTAGGTGCCGAGCGTCTCGTCCCGCTCGTCGTGCTGGCCGCGCTCGAGCGCGAGCGTGAGCTCGAACTCGGCGGGCGGCGGGTCGGCCACCAGGGCGAGCATCTTCGGGCCGCGCAGCTCCTCGATCTTGTAGCGGGAGCCGGTGAGCGGGGCGGGGACGGGGCGGGCGCTGGCGGCTTCGAGGTAGCCGTCGCTGCTGGGCTGCCAGTCGAGGGAGGTCATGGTGGTCCTTCCGTGTGCGGTGGGGTGCTAAATCGGGTGAGCAGCGGCCCGCGCGGGTTGCGCGGGCCGCACGTTACGGGCGGGGTGTGTCAGAAACCGGGGTGCGGCAGCAGCACGTCGGCCACGCGCTCGGCCAGCCACTCGGCGACGTTCGCGGAGACGGCGTTACCGGCCTGCATGGTCTGCTCGCCCGAGCCGCCGAGAACGATGTAGTCGTCGGAGAACGCCTGGGCGCGGAGGCTCTCGCGGGGCTTGAGCATCCGGTAGAGCGCGTCCATCGCGTCGAACTCGGCCAGCGCCTTGAGGTCGCCGGGGTTGACCATCGCGTACCGGTCGTGGGTGGACACGGTGCCGAACGGCTCGCCCGTGGTCGACGCGGTGCCGTTCGAGTAGTACGGGATGACCAGCGCGCTGTGCCGGGCGGTCGTGACGGTCGGGATCGGCTCGTCGATGTGCTGCGCCTCCATGTGGTTGCGCTGCACGTCGATGAACGCGCCCGGGTGCGGGGTGACCAGCGCCTCGCAGCCCTTCTCGTTGGCCAGCACCGTGCGGGCGGGGCCGTCGAGCAGGTTGATCGGGTCGTCAGCCCACGTCCCGCCGACGGGCACGCCCATCGGGGGGAAGACGACGGCGTCGCCCTGCTTGGTGGTGGCCGCCGACAGCGGCTCGTCGCCCAGGGCGTGCAGGCGCGGCGCGGCGTCGGGGCCGTGGTTGAGCGCCACCCGGAACGGCGGGTTGACCAGCCCGGTCGTGTCCTGCGTGGTGATCGTCCCGAACGGCTCGCCGGTGGCGGCGTGCGTCATCGTGGCCGGGTTCGGGTTGGTGTTGTTCTTCACGTAGAACGGCGGCATGACCGTGCCCAGCGTCGCGGTGGTCTGCAACGTCGGCACCGGGTTCGAGGCGGCCGGCCACGCGCGCAGCGCACCGGCGCGCTCATGGGTGTTCCCGGCGACAGCGGCGGTCAGCGCCTGCCAGCCGAACTTCTCGATGCCCGCCCGGATGCGGGCCATCGTCTTCGGCGCGAGCCCTTCGGGCTTCTGCTTGGTGCGGGGCAGGTCACCGATGCGGGTGCCCAGGTCCGACCAGTCGATGATGCTCGCGGCCGGGGCGACGTACGGCTCGACCCGGTTGCCGCAGCCCTTGTTCGGGCACGAGTACCAGTATTGGCCGTACGAGCTGTTCGGGTTGCGCCGGTAGCGGCCGACCTTGTGCTTGCGGCCCTGCATCTTCGGCAGCCACGTCTGCACGCCGTTGACGTCCTGCTCGCAGGTGAAGCAGCGGGCGATCGGGCGGGGCTCGACGTCGGGGGTGCGGCCGATGTCCTTGCGGATGAACACCACGTACATCCGGTCGCGCCACTGCGGGGCGTACGGGATGCCGCCGCCGCCGATGTGCGCGCTGTTGACCGAGACGAGCTGGTAGGTGTAGCCGAGGCGCTCCATCGCGGACAGCCACACGTCGAACAGCACCCACCGGTCGGCGGCGTCGGGCACGTTCTCGACCATGATCGCCTTGAACCGCCACACCTCGGTCGCGCGGACCACGTCCCAGAACGTCGCCCGGGTGCGGGTGCGGCCGCCCTGGTCGACGTGGCCGAGCTGCTCGACGGCGTCGAACGCGGCGTTGCTGGGGCCGCCGGACCCACCGGCCGGGGACAGCTCCGTGCAGATCGGCGACGCCCACAGCACGTCCGCGCCCCGGGGCAAGTAGCGGAAGTCGTAGTTGTTCACGTCGGCGCACAGGTGCTCGGAGTTGGTGAAGTTCGCGGCGTGCGAGTCGATCGCGGTGCGCCAGTGGTTCGCGGCCAGCAGCAGCTCGTAACCCGCGTTGGACAGGCCGATCGACGAGCCGCCCGCGCCGCAGAAGATGTCGACGAACTTCAGGCCGTTGCGGCGCCGCGGCGTCCACAGCTGCCCGGCGGCGACGAGCTGGAGGCGCTGCTGCTCGCGGCGGGCGATGGCTTCGGCTTCGCGGATGGCGGCGTTGGCGGCGGCGGGGCTGATCTCGGTGACGCGGGGGCGGGTCTGGGTCGCGGACAAGGGTGAACCTCCGTGATTCGGGCAGGGTGAAGTCGGGCTGGAAGGTCGGGTGTTGGTGGTGCGGGGCGCGGCCGGCCGCGCGCGGGCGCTACAGCAGCGAGAGCTGCTCCATCTCGGCGAGCACGTCGTCCCACGCGCTGACCGGGGAAGGCTCGACGGCGGCGACCTCGACGGCGGGTGCGTCCGGGTCGGTGCGCCACAGCAGCGCGGCCCGGTCGAGCGGGTCGAGGTCGGTGTTCGGGTCGAGCCGGTCGGCGTACGCGGTCAGGTAGATCGCGGCCAGCCGGTCGGGTCCGCCGCGCCAGGTGTGCTGCTGCTCGGTCAGCTCCTCTTCGGGGGCGTCCTCGTGGAGGCCCCACGCGAACCGCATCGCGGCCTGCACCCGGGCGTAGCGCTGGCGTTCGGCGTCGCTGACCGCGAGCAGCCCGCCCGCTGAGATCAGCCGGGACCACACGGAGACGGGCGCCCGCTTGGTCGGCGGCTTCTGCCACAGCTCGCGGGCCACCTTGAGCGCCTCGCGGTAGGTGTCGCCGTCGGCGCAGCAGGGGCACAGCGCCACGGACGGGCCGACCATGTCGTACTCGGCGGCGTCCAGGCTGAACCCGGCGGAGTGGTTGCCGAGCACGCCGCGCGGGTCGTTGTCGCCGTCGTCGAACGCCCACAGCAGCAGCCCGCACCGCCAGCACTGCGCCCGGTAGCGCAGCACCCGGTCCTGGTTGCGCCAGGCGTCGCGCCACACCTGCACGGGGGCTTCTTGCGCGGCGCGGGTGGTCACCCACGGCGTGGACACCGGCACCGGCTCGACGGCGTCGGTGTAGTGCCGGAACACCCAGGCGGGCTGGTCGTTGAGCGGCACGGCCGGGCGGACCAGCCAGATCAGGGTCGTCGTGGGGCCGCCCTTGCCGAACGCGTTGTCGGGCAGCCGCCGGAACCCGCCGAAGTCCTTGACGAGCTGGCGGATGTCCTTGTGCGCGCGGTCCTGCCGGAACTCGAATCCGCTGGGGACGATGGCGACCAGGCGGCCGCCGGGCTCCAGCAGCCGCCAGGCGAGCAGCACGTGGTCGATCCACAGGGCGGCGTGGCCGGTCACCGAGAACGGCGGGTTCATCACCACGGCGTCGAACACCTCGCCGCGCTCGAGCGCGCCGGCCGCGTACGCCTCGAACGTGGAGCCGACCACGGTGACGGCGTCGTGCGCCCCGATCAGGGCGGCACGTCCGGGGTGCGGCTCGACCGCGACCAGCTCGACCTCGTCGTTGGCGTCGAGGACCGCCTGGACGATCTGGCCGGTCCCGGCGGACGGCTCCAGCACGCGGGCGCCCTTGGGTAGCGACCGGATCTCGCTGTACGGGGCGGTGACGATCTCGTCGGCCAGCGCCTGCGGGGTGGCGACGAACCCGTCGGTCTTGCGGACCGACTGGACGACGCCGTTGTCGATGGTGGCCTGCACGCCCGGGCGCGGGTCGAACGGGAAGTCGAACCGGCTCGTGCCGCGTGCGTACGTGCCGCCGAGCATGGTGAGCGTCTTGCTGACGGACAGCCACGTTTCGCGGTCGAGCTGCTCGGTGATCGTGATGCTGGTGCGTGTCTTGTCGGCCGTGAGCAGGGCGTGCTTCGCCTGCTCATCAAGCTGGTGCATGATGAGTTCTCCTGGATGTGTTGGGAACCGTTCGGGATGCGCGGCCGGGCTCGGGGTGCCTCCCGTTACGCCCGGCCGCGCGCTTGTCCGCAGGCCGTCAAAACGTCCTGTACGGAAGATCCGTACAAAGCTATCGAGCAGGGTTCGGCCACCGCAAAACCCCAGCTCAGATGGGTTGAACCCCCTTGCGCACACACACGCCGCGCGCCGCGCCTACCCCGCGGACACGCACCCGCACGCCAGCGGCCCGTCGTGGTCGTGGCCGTGCAGGTCCTCCACCGCGCCCGCCTTCGCGCACCGCTCGTGCGTGCCATCGCCGCGCCCCGACGCGGGCGGCTCACACTCGACGTGCACACCGTTCGAGTGCAGCCCCCACACGTAGTCGCCCCAGCTCACGCGCCCACCCCCGTGTACCGCACGTACACGCGGTGCTCCCCGCCGACCTGCCAGTGCTCCGCCTCGAACCCCGGCCCGAACTCCCGGCCGCTGTTCACCCGCTCCGCGTGCGCCACACCGCGCGTCTTGCGGTCGTGACGCGCCACGATCGCAGGAACGTTCGGCCGCGCCCGCAACGCCGCCGCGATCTCCACGCCGGTCAGCTTGTCCGGCCAGTGCCGCGTCGGCGGCTCCTCCCACGTCAGGCTCACCCGCGACAGTTCAAGGTGCTCATCCACAGCGGCCAGCGCCGCCTCCTCCTGCTGCTGCATCGTGTTCCCTTCGGCCACGGGCTCGGGCACCACGCCCTCGCCCCCACGGCAACGGCCCGGCCAGCGCACGCACGCGCGCCGGCCGGGCCGCCACCGAAGGGACGCCCCGCGCCGTCAGGCCATCGGCTCGTGATCCCCGATCAGCGGGTCACCGGCGCGGTCACCCACCACGTCGGCGCCGCACGCCGTCCCGTCGTGCGCCGACCACCGCCCGCCGCCGACCCGGTGCAGCACCTTGTGGCACTTGCGGCACACGTGCTCGACGACCTGCCACGTCCAGTGCGCGCCGACCGCGAACAGCCCGTCCGCATTCGCCCTGATGACCGTGCGCATCGGCTGCTCACCCGGCCGCAGCTCGCCCCCGTCCGCGTTGTACTGGCCGCTGAGCAGCACCACCGCGTCCGGCCCGTCCCACGCCAGCGTGTCCGTCAACGGCGCGGTCAGCTTCAGCGCCGCGCACTCACGCCGGATCGCGTCCACCGTGTCCCCGTCGAACAGCGGGCAGCACCGGCCCGGCCCGGCCAGCACACTCGCCGGGTACGCGAACGCCTCGTCGTACGTCACCCATGCCTGCCTGCGCTCGGGCTTCACGTCCTGCTCGGCAAGCGGGCGAAGCAGGTTCTCGATCTCGTCGATGGTGGTCACGGTGTGTCCTTTCGTGGGGGGGTGAAGGGCTGGAACAGCAGCCGCCGCCCCGGTGGTCGGTCCGGGGCGGCGGCGTGGAGCGGGCATCGGTCAGCGGGCGGCGGCCCTCGCGGCGGCGCGCACCGCGTCGAGCGCGTCGCCGAGCGGCACCTCGACGATCGCGGCGCGGGACACGCCCGGCCAGTAGCGGTTGCGGTCGCCGCCGAGCGTGGCGAGCCGGTGGCCGTCCACGCCGCTGTGGCCGAGCACGACGAGCGGGTCGCCCGGCTTCGCACCGCGGATGATGCGCTCCCGGATGGGCGTGACGACCTTGCCGACCGGCAGCGGCGGCAGGCCCTGCATGACGGGGGCGGGCGTCGGCTCACCCGCGGCCGGGGCGGGCAGCAGGTAGTCCGGGTTGATGCGCAGCCCGCGGCCGTCCAGGTTGCGCTCGTCCTTGATGAGAACGTTCGTCCGCAGGTTCTCCGCGGGCACGACCTTGAAGACGATCCCGACGTACTTGCGGGTGACCTCGGGGTCGATGATGACGCGCGAACCGACAGGGAACTTGGTGGCAGGCACAGGCACTCCTCGTGCGAAAGGTGGGTTGGATCAGCGGCAGGGGCGGGGCTTGCCCGGAGCCGCTCGGGAACGGTTCAGACGCCGGTCGCCAGGGCGACCGCAGTGGCCTCGATCAAGGCCGCGCCGAGGTCTTCGATGTCGGCGACACCGTCGACCACGACCCACGCGCCCTTCACCTGGCAGACCCGCCAGACGATGTAGGGCGCGTGCTCGCGGTACTCGTCGTCGGTGTAGGCGACCGCGACGAACACCGCGAAGTCGGTGGGGATCGGCAGCCACGCGACGATGTCGCAGCCGTCGATCCTGTCGGGGATGGTCAGCCGCACAGCGCCACCAGCCCGGTCACGTACGCGTCCGCGAGCTCGCGCGCCTGGCCGCTCTCGGCGAACTCGTCGCCGTGCAGCCGCTCCTGCACGGCCGCCGCGAGCGGCGTGTGCTCCAGCCCGGCCGGGATGTCGAAGTCGCCAATGGCGTGCAGGCACAGCACCAGCGACGCCGCGTCGGTGTGGCCGTGCAGCGCCAGCAGCAGCGCCAGGTCGTCGGCCTCCGGGCACGTGAGCGCCTCGAAAGCGCGGCTGCGGATCGTGTCGTGGTTCTCGACGAACTGCTTCGCCAGCGACGCCACCGTCCGAGCCGTGGCGGTCAACGCCCGCCCGCCGGCCGGCGCGCCCGCGCCCGTGACGTGCTGCATGACCGGCGGCATCCCGAGCAGCTCCCGCGCCGACCTGACCAGCCCGTTCAGCGCCTCGAAGTCCTCGCCGCCGTCGTGCTCGAACGGCTTGCCGTCGACCGTCTCGCCGGGCAGCGCCATCGCGGCCGCGCTGCGGGTGAAGTCGTGCATCGCCTCGACGGCGTCGACCACGTGCAGCAGGTCACCGCCGCAGCCGACGCACACCCGGTACTGCGGGGCGGCGTTCTTGAGCGCCTTCTGCTCGTCGAGCGCGGCCACCTGGGCGAGCACGCCGAGCAGGTCGACCACGAACACGTCCGACTCGTTGATGTCCCAGTCCGGGTGCTCGACGTCGACGGTCGGGAACGCCTCCCAGCTGGCCGCGGCGTGGAGCGAGTCCTCGACGGTCAGCTTGGTCGCCTCGTCGAGGTTGGGCAGCTTCACGCCCTCGGGCACGTCCACGTCGAAGTCGGCGGCGAGCAGCACCGCGCCGCTGGCGTCGCGGACCGCGATCAGGTGTGCGCAGCAGCCGCACCTGCCCTCGTTGAACGTCAGCGTCGCGGCGGTGGGCAGCACGTCGAGCACCGTCCGGGCGGCGGCGGCAGCGCGCCGCAGGTGCGCCTCCCGCTGGGCGGTCTCGGCGATCGTGCGGGCGGCCAGGAACGCGGGGTCGTTCGCGGTGTAGAAGCGGGCGGTCAGGGTGTCGGCGGGCACGGCGAGCACGGTGGCGGTCTGGGTCACGGTGGTTCCTTCCGTTCGGGCGGGCTGGGCGGTCGATGGGGCGGTGGCGGCGGTGGTCACGCGGTGCCGCTGTGGTGCACGGGCTCGCCGTCGACGGCGACGACGAGCGGGTACGCGGCGGCGTCGGCCGGGTCGCGCAGGCCGGTGTGGACGCCGACGTACAGGTCGGGGTGGCCGGTCGGCTCCTCGCCGTTGTTGTGCGTGCCGGCGCGGCCGCGCACGATCAGCTCGACGCCGTGCACGGTCACGGACACCTGTTCGAGGCGGTCGTCGTTGTCGCTGCCGGGCTCCGTGTCGTGCGCGGTCAGGTGCAGCGCCTCGTGCACCTCGCGGTACAGGCTGATGAGCCGTTTGCCGACGGGCGCCTGACGGGCGGGCTGGAAGCGGTAGTCCTGGAACAGTCCGTTGAGCCGCTCGATCTCGTCGAGCAGCTGCGCGATGCGGGTGGTCACGCGATCACCTGCACCCGCATCGGCACCTCGGCGACGACGAGCATCGTGTCGGCGGTGGGGATGGCCAGCTCGTGCCCGTACGTGTCGGTGACGGTGATGACGGCCGCGTCCAGGTCGGTGTGCGCGGCGACCTTGCGCCAGTCACCGCCGCGGTAGATGACCGCGCCGACGGCGATCGTGTCGGCGGGGGTGCCGTACGAGAAGCGCGGCGTGCGGTGCGGCGACATGCCGAGCAGCACGGCCGGGTCGGTCTCGGGGCGGGCGGGGCGCAGGGCGGCGAGGACGTTGAGGGTGAGCAGCAGCAGGGCCATGACGGATCTCCGTTCGGTCGTGTGTGCGGGGCTGGAATGCGAAGCGCCGCCCCGGTCGGTCCGGAGCGGCGCGGTGTCGTGTGTGCGGGTCAGCCCGCGAGGCGGAACGCGGCGCCCTCGAAGTGCCGGTGCGCGTTGCCGAACACGTGCAGGTGGGCGTTGCCCGAGCGGTCGCGCCAGTCGCGTGCGCTGTCGTCCCAGTCGCCGAACCCGACGACGGGCACGCGCAGCTCCTCGCCGTTCGCGGCCAGTTCGCGGCGGAACAGCGCGGCGCGCCGGTCGTTGCTGCCGACCAGGTGCTCGGACACCGGCGTCGCGGCGTAGACCGCCATCAGCACCTCGATGGCCGCGTACATCCACGTGCCCTGCATGAAGATGCGGGACTCGCCCCAGCCGTACCCGATGAACTCGCGCCAGCCGTTGAGGCGTTCGGCTTCCATGCGGGCGGCGATCCGGTCGGGCACGAGCAGGTACTCGACGCCGGTCCAGGAGGCGACGGTGCGGACGTTCGCGGTGGTGAGGACGATCGGGGCGGTGGCGGTGGCGGTCGGCATGGCAGGTGTCCTTTCGTGCGGGCGGGCCGGGAGACGAGTCCGGCCGCAACCCCGGTGGGGTCGCGGCCGGCGTGTGCGTGCGGGCGGGTCAGCGCTTGGCGGCGTCGCGCGTCGTCCGGCGGGTGCGGGGCGCGGTGGTCTTCTTGGCGCTGCCGTTGTTCGGGCGGGCGTAGCGCTGGCCGCGCAGCGGGGGGCGCTTGGCGTCGAGGGCGATGACCGCGCCCTGGCAGGTGTTGCGCAGCTCGGCGGGGGCGGCCAGGCACATGTAGTGGCCGCAGCCGGGCTCGTCGACGGCGCAGCCGCAGCCGTGGGCGCAGGTGGGGCAGCGGCCGCTGATCTCGGCGACGGTGGCGGTCATGCGGCCACGCTCGTCGGTGTTCCACGCGCTGCCGACGGTGTATCCGGCGTGGCGCTTGAGCAGGCGGGTGGCCTCGTCGGCGGGGTTCGTGTTGCGCAGGACCAGGCGCTTGACGTCGAACTCGAACGCGACGAGTTCGCCGTCGACGACGACGCGCAGCAGCGCGGTTCCGGTGGCGTCGATCTCGACGACGGCGGTGGTGTCGGTCGTGGTGGCGGGGGCGGCGGTGGCGATGGTCATCGGAGTGCCTTTCGTACGTGGGTGTGTGGGGTTGACCGGCGTGCGCCGGTGGGTGTGTGTCTGTGTGGGCGGCCCGTGTTCTGTACGGACGATCCGTACAACAAGCTACGGCGGACCGCCCCGACGGGGCAAACCCGCAGCTCACATGGGGTTTGGCTTGCGCATGTGCACACACGCACACACGCACCTGCACGCAGGTGCACGCCCGCCGGCGGGGGCGGGCGCGCACCCGCGCTCACGCGCTCAGCGGCCGAACGTCGTCGGGTACGTCTTCGCCGCCGACATCGTGCCCACGGTCGCCCACGTCATCTCATCGGAGAACCGGTCAACCGCCAGCCTGCGCCCGCGCTCCACGTTCGCCAGCGCGGTCATGTGCGACACGTACGGGCCTAGCAGCAGCACCGTCCGGCCCGAGTGCCGCGCGACCACGTAGAACCGCGCGCCCGGCCGACGCTTGATGCGCGGCAGCGGGTCCTGCCGGAACCTCCTGCGCAGGTACCGCTTCGCCGCGTCCAAGTCGTTGATGCCCGTGCCCAGGTAGCCGCCGCTCATCGCTGCGCCGCCGCGTACTCGTCCAGAAGCTCACCGAACAGCTCACCGACACCGTCCGGCTCGCCCGCGCCCTCGAGCGCGGCCGCGGGCGCCGCCGCGGCAACCGGCTCGGCGTCGTCCGGCACCGGCTTCGCGGACCACCACGCGTTACGCGGCCGGTCGACGAACCGGAACGTGCCGCCCGCATCGCGCACCCGCAGCGTCACACCGTCGTTGGTGGACCTCTCGACCACCTCGCACACGCCGTGCTCGCCCGTGTCGACCGCGAACCCGACCGGCGGGTTCTTCAACGTCGCCGTCCGCACGCCCCCCGCGACAGCCGCGAGTTCCACCTCGTCCCACAGGTGGTCGAGCGCGCCGACGACCGCCTCCACGATCCGGGCGCGCGCCGCGTGCGGACCGCGTTCCTGGTCGATCCCGGCCTCCACGCACCGCCCGCCGACGTACACGGCCGCGAACCAACCCGTCGCCGACGACAGCGCCGACGCGCGGCCCTCGTACGACAGCACCCGCACGTCGTACGACCCGTTCATGCCACCCGGGCGCGGGTCGGACGCCTGGAACGTCACCCCGTGCACCTTCCGCTCGCCCTGGCGAACGTCGGCCCACCCGTTGTTGGCGACGTACACGCCGCCCCGCTGGGTGTGCATCCCCGTCTCGCGGCCGATCGTCGTGGCCAGCGCCCGCGCCTCGGTCACGTCGCCGAACTCCCACTTGGTCGCGAACAGCGGCACCTCGATCCGGTCGCGGTCCAGCGGCGTGTCCACGGGCGGGTAGCCGCTGCACCCGTCCGTCCAGCAGCCCGCCTCGCCCGGGTCGTGCTCGCACCGGTCCGGCTCGGCCGCGGCCGCCGGCACCCGCACGTGAACCGTCTTGGGGAGCCACCGCCTCCGGCCGGTCGTGTTCAGCCGCGACCGGCCCTCCCACATCTGCTCGACCGCGCTCGCCTCCACGCCGAAGTGCTCGGCGATCGCCACCGTCACCGCGTGCGGGTCGACCTCGCCAGGCTTGTGCGAGATGTCGACGATCCGCACGTCGTCCCGGAACACCTGCCAGCGCGTCTTCGTCGCGTACACGCGCTCGTCCACCTTGAGCGCGACCGTCTGTGTGTCTGCCATGACCTGCTCTTTCATCTGCGTATGCGATCGGGGGTCGGGTGGCACCGTGGTGCGCGCCGCCTGGGCGCGCACCACCGGGCCGGGAAGGTCAGGTCAGGCGTTCGCCCGCTGGGGCGCGCACTCCTGCAGCGCGCCGATCACCGCGTCGTCGATCGCCTCGATCGCCCGCTTGAGGTTGCCCGCGCCGGGGAACTCGACGACCAGCAGCTTGTTCGGGCGGGCCTCCTTGTCGAGCGTGACCGTCGGCATCTCCACCAGCGCGCCCTTGCTCATGTCGTCGCGCAGGCACGCCATGACGCCCGACCGCATCGCCTTGAGCCGCGTGCCGACCGGCAGCACGTACGTGCGCTTGCCGCCCACGTTGGTCGGCGCGGCCACCCCGAACGCGGCCCACTCGCCCTCGTCGACGCCCGCGGCCGCCTGCACCACCGGGGCGGGCTTCGGCTTCGCGGCCGCGTCCGCCGCGACGGCTCGCTGCGCCGCCCCGATCAGCCGCGTCTGGCCCGGCTCGACCGACGGCTTCGCGGCCGCCTTCGCCCGGGCCACCGGCTGCGGCACGGCGTCCACCTCCGCCTGCGGCAGCACCCCGGCGACGGCCAGCGCCCCCGACACGGCCGCCTCGATCACGGCCGGGTGCATCCCGGCCATCGCCTCACGCAGCCGCGCCTCGATCGGGCTCACACCGGCTGCGTCGCCGAGCACGACCTCGACGCGCTCGGGCTCGGGCTCCGGCACGACGATCTCGACCGGCTCGTCGTCGGCCAGCTCCGCGTCCGCGCCGGCCGCGTCCGCGACCTCGTCCTCGCCGTCGACCTCGGCGGCCTCGTCACGGGCGGCCGCCGCGAGCGCGTCGTTCTGCGCCTGCACCGCGATGCCCTCCTGCGACAGCTTGAACTCGATCGCCTTGCGCAGGTCCGCCCACCCGAACGTGGTCTGGTTGCTGCGGACGAACCGGTGCTGCGGCGCCAGCTTCGCGCCCGTGTCCACCAGCTCCAGCGCCCCCGCGAAGTCGCCCGACTTGAGCTTCGCGAACGCCTCGATCGACAGCGCGTTCACGTCCAGCTTCGGCTCGCTGACGATGACCGGCGACTTCTCCTGCTGCTTCACGTGCGTGCCCTCCTGCGTGATCCCGGCCGCCGAACCGTTCGACGGCCACTCCCCCAGCGCCGTGTGCGCCGGGATGCCTGCACCGAGCGCCTGACCGTGCAGCCGCTCGGCGTCCTGCTGCGTCGCGAGCGCCACGAACACCCGCTTGCCGTGCTCGTCCTCCACGGGCATCGACGCGAGCACCCGCTCGCGGCCGTAGCCGTCGATGACCTTCTCGACGCCCGCGACCGTCGCCTCGGGCACGAACTGGCCCGCCCGCAGCACGGTCACCTGCATCACGACCATGTGCACGAGCCCGTCCAGCGGGTTCGGCTCGTCGGCCTTCGCCGCCGCGGCCGCGTCCGCCGCCGCCTGCTGCCGCGCCGCCTTGTGCACGTTGGCCCGCAGCGTCGTCCCGCACCGGCACTTCGTGGTCGCGTTCGGCGCGCGCCCGTCCTGCACGGCCGCCACGAACGCGTGCGGCACGGTGCGGTCCAGCACGCCCTCACCCGCCTGCGGCTGCGCCTGGGCGACCGCCTCGGCCATCGCCGCCGGGGTCGGCTCGGCCTTCGCGGGCGCCGCCGGCGTGGGCGTGACCGGCTTCGCCTTCGCCGCCTTCGCCGCCTTCGCCGTGCCCGCGCCCGCCGCCTGCTCGCGCGGCGTGGCGATCGGCGCGCCGTACCCGGCCTCCAGGCGCACCGCCATGAGCACGTTCGTGACGCCCGGCAGCACGTCCCCGTCCGCGTCCAGCGGCTTGACCGTGACCGGCTTCGACGCGTCCACCACGCCGAGACGCACCCGCTTGACGCCCGTCGTCTTGAGCGCGTCCGCCAGGTAGGCCGGGTTCACGCCGAGCGCGAACGGCTCACCGGCGGCCGCGACGACCTCGCAGTCAACGTCCTCCGCCGCGCCGCCGAGCGAGTCGTCGTACGCGTCGTCGGTGGGCACCCGGCCGCCCTGCATCACGAGCGCGTCGTCGGCGAACCGCAGCACCACCGGGTCGGCCTTGCCGAGCACCGGCGAGATCCGCTCGGCCGTGTCGACCAGGTCGGCGACGTTCACGTCGAGCTCGTACGCGAACGTCGCCGGGATGACCTTTCGGATGGGCGGGTAGTTCGTGCCGTCGAGCAGGCGCATGACCACCCGCACGCTGCCGCACTCAACGCCCAGCCAGCCCTCCAGCGTGCCCTGCTGCTCGTGGGCGATCGTCACGGCCGCGCCGCCGCCCAGCTTCACCATCGCGGCCGTGACCTCCGCGAACTGCCTGCCGACCGGCAGCGCCTCGAACGCGCCCTCGCCAGCCCACGGCAGCTCGCGCAGCGCCAGCCGGAACCGGTCGGTCGCCAGCAACGCCAGGCTGTCCGCGTCCGCCTCCAGGCGCACGCCCGTCATCATCGGCAGGGTCTCGTCCTTGCCCGCGTGCTTGGCGACCTGAGCGACCGCCACCGCCAGCGGCTTCGCGTCGACCACGCCCACGACCGGCGGCATGTCCGGCCGCGTCGGGTAGTCCTCGATCGGCATGGTCGGCACCGTGAGCGTGGACGCGCCGTTCGACACGCGCAGGTTCGCGCCCTCGTCGGTCAGCGCGACCGGGCGACCCTTCGGCAGCTTCTTCACGATCGCGGTCAGCTTCGCCGCGCTCACGAGCACGCTGCCCGCCTGCGCCAGCTTCGCGCCCGGCAGCGTGACCCGGCGCGCCTGCTCGTAGTCGAACGCTTCGACGACCACGGCCTCGCCGTCGCTGGCGAGCACCAGGCCCGCCAGCACGGGAACGGCGGGCCGGTTCGGGATGGACTTCGCGACGAACGCCAGCGCGGCCGCCAGTTCGGGCTGAGGGACGGTGAACGACAGCTTCGCGCTCGCCTGGGTGGTGGTGGACATGGGTGGGAACCTCCGGTGTTCGTGCCCGGCCGTGCCTGACCGGGCGGGATCGGGATGCGGGACGGTCGTCCCGGCACCACTCGGCGACCGCCGGCGTGTGTGTGCGCCAGCGATCACCGGGCAGCGCCGGTCAGCGGTCCGCCTTCGCACGCAGCTGGCGGGCGGGCGCGGTCATCAGCGCCGCGCCGGGGCAGGAGTTGCGCTTCACGTACGCCCCGCGCCCCCAGCAGCCGAGGTGCTCGCAGCCGTCGCTGCCCTTCGTGCAGGCGCAGCCGGACACGCACGTCTCGCAGCGGCCGGGGATCTCCGCGACCGGCACCGTGAAGCCGCCGGTCTTGCGGTCGCGCCGCCACGCACCGGCGGGGGCGTAGCCGAGCGACCGGCGCATCTGCTTCGCGCCCTCCACCGCGACGGCCTCCACGAGCGGGCGGTGCGTGCGGTTGCGGGCGATGACGCCGTGCAGGTCGATGGGCAGTTCGACGGTCGCGCCGCCGACCGTGACGTGCAGGACCGGGCGGGTGTGGGCGGCGTGCAGGGTGGCGCTGATCGGGGGGTTCGTGTTCGCGGTCATGTGCGTGTCCTCTCGTGAAACGGCGAAGCCCCCCGGCCGGACGGCCAGGGGGCGTTTCGTGCGGGGGTGGGGGCGGGTGGTCAGCCAGCGAGCGCGGGGGCGAGCACCTCGTCGAGGTGGTCGGCGGCCGCCGCGCGGCGCGCCTCGAACCAGCACGAGCGGTGCAGGGCGAAGTCGTGGTCTTTCGCGTACTCGTGCACGTCGAACCCGGCCTTCACGATCGCGCCGTCGACGTACGCGACCGCCCAGCGCGGGCGGTACCGGCGGGTGAGCGCGCCGTCCCACATGAGCACGAGCACGTCGCGCCCGTTGGCCTTGCAGGCGAAGCCGTGGATGTCGCGCGGGCTCACGGACAGGTCGAGCAGCTTGCCGTCGGTGACGTTCACGCCCTGGGCGTGCAGCGAGCGCATGAGCGACGCCCACAGCCTCGGGTCGTTTCCCGTGAGCGGGTGCGCGCTCAGGTGGTCGACCTCGTGGGTGTCGATGAACGCCACGTCCGCGGGCGGGTAGCCCTTGCAGGCGGGCAGGTCGCAGCCGGGCGTCTCGGGGGTGTGTGTGCAGGCGGTGGTGTGCGTCGTGGTCATCGGCTCGGCCCTTTCGTGTGTGTGTCCGTGCGTTCCGGCGCTGTACGGTCGGTCCGTACAGCGGTTGAGTTGAGCCGACATAAGATCACACCCTCCGGATTCTGTCAAATGCCCAGGTCAGAGCCATGATCCGACCCCCGGCCCCCTTATGCGCGCGCCCCCGCAAACCCCGCGCCTGCGCCCGCGCACCCGCCCGCACACACGCCCACACCCGCGCCGGCCTCCCCCGCGCGCACGCGCCGGCGGCCCGCCCGCGCGCCCGCGAGCAGCCCGAACCCCGCCCAACCCCACGCCCACCCGCGCCCGCGCACGCACCCGAGACGCACACCGACCGGCACAGCAGCGACCTCCCCACGCCCAGGCGCCCGCGCACCCCCGCGCGTACGCCCCCGAAAGCCAGCCACGCCGACCCCGCCTGCGCGCGCACGCCAGCGCCCGAGAGCACGCCGGATTCGCCGCCCGCGCGCCCGCCGGCGGGCGTACGCGCGCGCGTGCCGGCGGGCGCGCGAAACGGATTCACCGCGCCGACCGCGCGGCCGCCCGTACGCGCCCCTCCGCACGCTGGCGCGTACGCCAGCGCGTACGCGTCCGCCACGCCAGCGCGTACGCCCGCCGCGCACGGGCACGCGCCCGTACGCCCGTACCGGCGCACTGCGCACGGGCACGCGCCCGCCGCGCGCTACGCCCGTACCGGCGCACGGGCACGCGCCCGCCGCGCCCGTACCGGCGCACGGGCGGCCGTCGCGCGCGCGGCGGCGGGAACGGCCCTCAGACGGCCGCAGACGGCCGCAGACGGCCGCGCCGGTACGCGCGCCCGCCCCGCCCGGTCCGCCGCCGCAGACGGCCGCACAGACGGCCGCGCGTACGGTCCATCCGTACACGCGGCGGGGGCGGAAACGGCCCTCAGACGGCCGCAGACGGCCGCAATCGTCGCGCCGGTACACACACGCGCCCCGCCCGTTCCGGCGCGCACAGCGGCGCACAGACGGCCGCCGCCCGTACCGGCGCACGGGCACGAAAAAGCGCCCGCCCCCATGCCGGGGGCGGGCGCGTAGGCAGGCACGCACGGACACGAAAAAGCGCCTGCCGTCCCCGTGCGCACGGGGACGGCAGGCGCGTGAAATCAGGGGCGGGCGCGCCGGATACGCGCCCGCCCGCCCGCCGATCAGGCGGCCGCGAACATCTCCGCCACCGCGCGGTCGATCACCGCGTGCGCGGCCTTGTCGACGGCCGCGCCGTCCGCCCGGTACGCGACCAACTCGCCGTTCTCGCGCTTGACCGAAACGCCCGTGATCTTCGCCGCCGCGAGCGCCTTACGCGCGGCCGTCGCCGCCTGCTTCAACGTCGCGCCGTCCATCGCGGCGGGGGCGGCGGTCGCGGCCGCCTGCTTCGCGGGGGCGGCCGCCTTACGGGTGACCGTGACGGGGGCGGCGGCGGACGCCTTACGCGCCGACCGCTTCGCGGGGGCGTCCGGCGTGGACACGCCCGCCGTCGCCTGCTTCGCAGCAGCGTCCGCCGCGCCGACAGCGGCCGCGATCGCGGCGGCCGTGATGGCGGGGTCAACGTCGGCCAGTGCGGCGGCGATCCGCTCCGCGAGCGTCGACGCGGCCGCCACCTCGGCGGCGGGGGCGGGCGTCGCCTTACGCGCCGACCGCTTCGCGGGGGCGGGGGCGGCGGGCGCGGCGGCGGCGGGGGCGGGGGTCGCCTTACGCGCCGACCGCTTCGCGGGGGCGGACTTGCCCGCCCCCGTGAGGTCGACCACGACGACGTTGTGCGCCGCCCATGCGTCGACGCACTCCGCAACCGCGCCCGGCGCGGCGTCCGTGACCCAACCCTTCACGCCCGCGGCGTCGTCCTTCACGAACGTCCACCCGAGACCCTGCCCGCCCATGAGACGCCCGCCGCGCCCGAAACCCTCGATGTGGAACGGGGCGTCGACGAGCATGACCTGGCCGTCCCCGTACGGGTGGACGGTCGGGATGGCGGGAGCCTTACGGGTACGGGCGGCGGGGGCGGCGGCGGCGGTCGTCTTGCGCATGTCGTGTCTCCGTTTCGTGTGTCGCTGTACGGACGATCCGTACAGCGGTGGTGCGGCACAGACGTTTCACGTAGCGGCTCCATTCTGTCAATTGTGAACTGGATCACACTTGTATTTGCCCAGGTCAGACAGGGTGGGCGCCGTCCAACCGTCTCACATTTTGAGACCATGGTGGCATTGTCCCTACATCCAAACGGGGCCGGTCGGCGGCCGTCGCCGCCGCCCCTCCGCCCCTGCCTACGCGCGTATAGGGGTAGGCCCCCCCGCCCGGGGGTGAAATCGCCGCCTCGGCCGGTTCGGCAATCCGCCCGCCGGACGGGATAGAAAACTTCCAGGCCGTCAGGATTTTCGAGAATGTCCGAATTGGTCGCGCAGCTCGAGCGGCCGGCACCAGCCACCAGCTCGGCGGATCCACGGCGACCGCGGCGCCCGAACGCAGACGCGCGCCCCGCGAGCGCTGCTGATAACCCCGGTTATCAGCGGTCGCCAGCGCTCGCGGAGCGCCTTCGACACCTGCCGCATAGAATCCGCCAGCGCGCGACAGGAGGCCAGCCATGCTCAAGACAATTCTCAGAACGCTCACCGGACGGGGCGTGCCTGACCGTGACACAAAAGCCACGCGGACGTTCTACGGCTGGCGCTGCCCGTGCGGGGGGCACGACCGCGGAGGCTTCGGCTTTCGTTCCGACGCGGAGTATGCCGCCCAGCGGCACCAGTGGAAGAAGGGCATCGGCCATCCGATGCCAGAGATCCACTCGTTCGAGGAAGACATCGAATAAGGCACAGATCAGGTTCCGCTGCCGGGGCTCGTCATCGCTCGGGGCCGACCGTCCACCTGCTGGTTGGGGGCATCTGCGGCTCATCGGCCAAGGTGACGCCGAGCGTCGCGGCGACGCGCGCGTACTGGTCGGTGCGGTCGGGCATGTCCGGGTACTGGGTGGCCAGCCAGCGCTGCCGTTCGGCGTGTGCGAGCCAGGCCGCGGTGATGTCGGCCGGGGCGAAGCCGGTGACTTCGGCGAGCTGGTCGACGGTGGCGCCGCCGGTCAACGCTTGGTGGATCATGCCGGGCAGCATGCGCTGCAGGTGATAGGCCAGGGACGCGGCCACAGCCAGCTCGTCCAGGTCGTGTTCGACGGTGCGGACCTCGAACCCCTTGGCCTCTGCCACCTCGCGCGTCACGCGTGGCGGCCGGGACGCTACGTCGCCGAACCGCTGGGCCAAGGAGTACGGGTTGTGTTCGCGCTGGCTCGGGTTTCCGGTGTACTTCGGCCGGCCGGTCATGCAGCCGTGTCTGCGTCGGCCGCCGCGACGTCGATGACGCGCAGCGGGAGCTTGTCGGTGTACGGGCCTTGGGTGTTCGGTTCCACGGTGAGCCGGACGAGGCGGTCCGGCAGCTTCGCGAGCTTGTCCATGGCGGCGTTGCTGACGACGAGGGTGTAGTTGATCGGCTCCTCGCCTTCGCCTTCGCCGAGGATCTCGTCGAGGGCGATGACGACCATGGCGAGGTTCTCGCCGGCGTCGACGCTGGTGGCGGTGACGCGGGCCGGGCTGATCGTGAACGGCGCGGTGGTGGCCTTGCTCCGTTGCGCTCTCGCGAGCGGGCCGTGTTCGACGTTCAGCCCCGCCGCCCGCGCCCGGTCGACGTCTTTGGCCGCCTCGTCGGCCACCGAGCCGTCACTCTTCCCGGGGTACGCGTCAGCGATCAGATCCGCGGCCACGTCCCGGAACTGGCGGCGCTCGCGGCCGCCGCCGACGCCGCCGACGCCGTGGCGCTCGCGCCAGCCGTCGTCGGTGGGCAGGCCGAGGTTGTCGACGGCGGTGACCTTCTGGTCGAGGTGGACGCGGGTGAAGTTGGCGGCCTTGATGATGGCGTTCATGGGGTCGCGGGTCGTGCGGGCGATGTCGAAGGCGAGTTGCAGGGCGGCGTGCTGCTCGCCCTGGCCGATCTGCTGCTCGAGGTCGGCAACCCAGGTCTCGATGCACCAGAGCAGGTGGTCGGCGAGGGCCTGGCCGTTGAGGTCGCCGGCGCCGACCGCGCCGTACTTCGGGTCGTGCTGCATCAGGGTGGTGCGCATGGCGTCGGCCAGCGGGACGTAGTTGTCGGGGTCGTCGATGTGCGTGGTCATGGTGGTCAGCTCCTGGCGTTTCGCTGGGCAGGGACGATCGGGCAGCGGCGGCAGCGTTTGCGGCGGCCGCCGATGTGCAGCTGGCGGTGGCGGTCGAGGTCGGACTCCTGCAGACCGGACCAGCTGTCCACGTCGATGACGTGGCCGCAGTCTCCGATCAGCTCGAAGGAGTGCTGGGCGCCGGGGCTGGGCGCCGGGCGGAAACGGATGTCGACGACGCGGCGCAGCCGGAAGCCGGTGTTCGTGGCGTGGGCGGTGGCGCGGCCGCGCGCGCCGGCGGCGATGTAGCCGGTCACTCGCGGTTCCGCATCTGTTCGGTGTCGATGACGGTGATGCCGTACTTCTTCCAGACCTCAACGGGGCCCGCCGTGGTGTCGTTGTCTTTCCACCAGCGGGCGACGGCGTCGCGGAGGGCGAGGTCGGCGATCGGGTTGATGCGGGAGACGCGCTCGAGCAGCGCCTGCTCGTCGATGCTCCATTTGAAGCCGTAGGACGAGTGGTCGGGGACGGGGCTGTCGCGGGCGATCTCGAAGGCGTCGGCCAGCTCCATCCAGACGATCTGGCCGAGCGTTGGGGTGAGGGCGGTGCCGTTGAGAACGTCGGCGATGCAGTCGATCTGGCCGAGGGTGAAGCTGAGCTTGCGCAGCTC